>JAYYRS010000101.1:0-6113 GCA_036126975.1 Myxococcota bacterium | reverse complement strand
GTAGAACTCGATGTTCTTGCGGCGCGTGATGCTCATCGACATCGCGGCGTATTCGCCCCCCACGCTGCTGCAGATGAATGCGTTGCTGATGTTGTGCAGCAATGAGTGGATGATGAGGTGGGTCGCCATGGATTGCTGGCATCCCAGGCAGCAGACCCAGTGCCCCCGGTACTTGACCATGTCTCGCGGCAGCTTCTTGAAGCCCACCTCGTTCCAGGTCTCAGTGAGATCCACGAGGTGGTGGTAGACGCGATCACCGAGGAGGCCGCGCAGGTCCTCGTTGTGGCGTCGAGACCACTCGTTGAAGAGCGCGCCGTAGTCATGACGGAAGGTCAGGAGGTGAACGTCCCCGGGGATGATCTCTCCCATCAGGATGGCCACGGCCGCGCTGTCGAGCCCGCCGCTGTACAGCACGCCAAAGCTCTTGAGCTGCTTGTACTCGTCCCAGGTCAGCGGCATGCGCCCTCCGGTGGTCCGATCATAGCGCGCGCGCGGGCCGTTGCGGCATCGCGTGCGGCGAAGCATCCGGGCCGGATGCGAGCACGACGCGATGCCGGAGACCCCGGAGCGGACGTCACGGTGGGCGGGCGGCGGTGCGGCTCGCCCGCCGGAGACACCGCGGACGCGGCTCGGCGGAGATGCAGGCGGGGCCAGAATGGGGGTCCATGGCCGCGGCGCGCGTCCGGGCGCGTCATTCGGCAGCACGTGCGGGGCATGTGAGTGCGGAAAGCTGGGTGGGATCCGCCTCGACCGCGGGTCGATAGCGCCGGGGAAGAAGGGCGATTCCGTCGCAGGGGCCGTGCGGCTGGAGGAGGCCACGCCCAGCGTGCCAGATGTGCGCGACCGTCACGTCCGGCTCTGGGACGAGGACGCACGCCGCACCGGGCGGCGGAGCCGCGGCGAGCGGAACAGCACCGTTGCGACTGACCCGGACGGGGACCGCACCATGAGGCGGTTTGTCGAGGAGCAATGGCACGACAGGCCACGCGACGAGGCGGTGCAGGGGCCCCGCCGGGGCATCCCGGGCGCGCCCGACGAGTGCGAGCCGGTGGGTCGTGAACGTGCGCAGGACCAGACTCAGGGCGTCGAGCTCGTCGATCGGGGTCGTCGCTGGGAGGGCGAGCGCGGCGGAGTTGCGGGCACGGACGGACCACCTCCGTGGGGCAGCGTCACACGGCCAGGTGGCATGGTCGGCCTCGAATCGCCCCATGGACGCCATGTGGGCAGCCAGTGCGGCGGGCGTCGTCGGCGCCGCCTCGGACGGCGTGGTTGCGCCGGGGGCCCCCGAAGGGAGCGCGGCGGGGCTGCTCGGCACGGGAAGCCGCTGCGCGAGCAGTCCGACGGGTGAGGTGGCCACCCATCCCGCAGCCAGCGTGGTGAGCACCAGCAGACCGACGCGGGTTCGGTTCCAGCGTGGTGGCTGCACCAGGGCCCCCAGAAGGGCGCCGTTGACGGGCAGTATGCCGACCCAGGGGAGGAAACGACACAACTCTGCGGCCGCGATCGGCTCCCCCGCCGCGAGCGCCGCGCGGGCGGCCTCGAGGGCCGCGGTTCCGCCGGCCGCCGCGCCGGCCGCACCAAGGAGCGCGCCCGCACCGGCCGCGACGCGCAGCCCGCCGACGATCACGTATCCAGCAGCCGCGGCGGTGAGGAGCGGTGCGGTCTCTTGTCCAGCCCGGCGGGCGAACAGCAGGAGGGCGTCGATCTGCTGACTCGTCACCGTGTGGGCGATGTCGAAGCTGGACGAGGCGTCGGCCTGGGCGCGGGACGCGATGGCCGGCACGAGCAGCAGAAGCGCAAGTGCGCTGTCCATCTCGGCCGCGAGCCGCCCGCCCGCCCGGACGCGGGCCCATGCCAGTCCGCTCGACACGAACAGGAGCGGAAGCCCCCAGACGAACGCGTTGGTGGGCCGGGGTGGCCAGGATGTGGCCACGGCTACGGCGAGGGCCACGGCCGCCGCGAGCACCACGCGGCGGTAGCCCGGGGAGGCGCTGTCGTGCATATCGGTATCATCGCCCGCGTGTCGGATCCCTGGCCCCCTTCCCAGCAAGCCTTGGCGCCGCTTCGCCATCTCCGGACGGCGGCAGTCGGCGTGCTGCTCCTCGCAGTGGTGATCCAGGCATGGTCATCGCATCCTGCCCCGCAGGACGATGCGTTCATCTCGTTCCGGTACGCCGCGAACCTCCTCGCGGGGCAGGGTCTCGTATACAACCCGGGCGAGTGGGTGGAGGGATTCACCAACCTCTCCTGGACGCTGCTGTCGGCCGGCGTCATGGCGCTGGGCATTGAACCGGTGTCCGGCATGGCCGCGATGGGCACCCTGGCCCTGGTGGGCCTGGTGCTCGCGGCTGCCCATGTGGGGGGCCGCTCGGCGGGTCTGCTTGGCGCGGCGGTGGCGGGCACGCTCGTGGCGACGGACCTCCAGGCGGGCCTCGAGGCGGTGGAAGGGCTGGAGACGACGTTCTACGCATTGCTGATCGCCGGCGGGCTCCTGCTCGCGGTGCGAGAAGCGGCCGCGCCGACCCCCCCATGGCGCGTGCACCTGGCTTCGACCGCGCTGTTCTCCGTCGCCGCCCTGACCCGACCCGAGGCCCCCCTTCACATCGCGCTCGTCCACGCCGGCCTGCTGCTCTCCGCTCCGGACCGGCGGCGGCAGCTCGCTTCCAGCGCAGCTGCGGCGGTCCCGTTCGTGCTCGTGCTCGGGGCACTGGTCGCCTGGCGACTGCATGTCTATGGCTACCCGTTCCCCAACACCTTCTACGCCAAGACCGGTGGCCTGCCCGTGCTCCGGGGCGCTCGGTATGTCGCGGCCCATGCGATCAGCCACCCCGCCTTGTGGGGGCTCGTCCTGGCGCGCTGTCTCGTGGGGAGGTCGTCGCGCTGGACGATGCCGGCCGCTGCGCTGCTCGTCGGCCAGATCGTGTACGTGGTGGCGGTCGGCGGCGACTTCAAGCCCACGGGACGCTTCCTGATCGTCGCGCTGGTGCCGCTGGCACTGCTGGCCAGTGAGGCAGCCGCGGGCCTGTCCCGCACGCGCATGCCGATCGTCCGGTGGTTGACGTTGGCCGGGTTTCCGGCGGCGCTGGTTGTCGGAACACTGCGCATGCACCAGGAGGTCCGCGGGTGGGCCGGGTACCGGCACGAGGACTTCATGGCCCGCCGTGTCGTCGGGGAGTATCTCGGGCGCGCGTTCCCACCCGACACCCTCATCGCCATCCATTCGGCGGGATGCATCCCGTACTATTCGGGCCTCCCCACCATCGACATGTGGGGCCTGACCGATGCCCACATCGCCCGGGCGCCCGCACCGGAGCTCGGAACGGGAATGGCAGGGCACGAGCGAGGCGACCCGGCGTATGTCTTCGGGCGCAACCCGGCGCTGTACCTCCCGGAAGATCACCTGCTGACGTTGCAGCCCCATGAGCTGGAGCCTGGGCCGGGCTTCCCGGAGGACTTCGAGACGCGCTACCGGGCCGTAACGATTCCAGTGGAGGGGAGGGCACTGAATCTGTGGGTCAGGAAGGGCTTCATCGCCGAGCTCAACGCGGGGGGACGATGAGTGAGCCGGCTGCGGGCGTGTCGGTGTCCGTCCGGGACAGGGCGCCCCCACGCCCCGCGCCGGGCCACGCCGGCACGCTGTCGCGGGCGATGGCGCGACGCCCGGCGGCCGGGCGCGGGCTTGGGCTGCCCGTCTGGATCGCTGGTCTGGTTGCCACGCTGATGCGAGGTGCATTCCAGCGGTCCGGGTCGCTCGCTCCGGCTGCGGGCGCAGTGCTCTCCAGCGTGGCCCCCGTCGCGGGCCTGGTGGCGATGGCGTTCCTGCTTCCCGCGCCGCAGGAGAGCGTCATTCTGGGCGGGCTGATGATGGGTCTCGCGTTCGCGACCGCGATCGGCCTCGTGCCCGTCCGGCGCCATCTGGAGAACACGTTTTCGGGGAGTCCGGGTGCCGGTCTGCAGCGAAGCCTCGTGCAGGTGCAGGGATTCGCGATGCTGCTGGGGGGATTCGAGTGGCTGGCTGTCCACGCGCGGCAGCAGGGTCTGCTGGTCGCCGACGAGCTCGCCCCCAGCCTCTCCATGGGTCTCCTGTGGGGGGTCCATCTGGCGGGCCATCTCATCGTCATGCCGATGCTGCTCGCGCGGGGATGCAGGGAAGTGGTCCGGATCCGGGCTCCGGCTTCCGGCGAGACCACGCCGCGGCTCATGCGGTGGAGGATGGCGCTCCTCGAACGCGGGCTCATGCTCCGTCCGACCGCCGCCGGGTTCTCGATGGAAGGCTTCTGCGACGGGATCCTCGTGCAAGGCCAGATCGACCTGAGCCGCGCGCCGGCGCCCGGCGTGCTGTGGCTCACCCTGCCGGTCACCGCCGCGGCCCATCCGCGAATGACCTTGGCGGCAAGGGAACTCGATGAGCCACCGGGGATCCCACTCTCGGACCCCATCCTGGCTCGGCTGGTGCGACTGCGGGGTGTCCCGAATGCGCAGGCGAACGCGCTGGTGGATGAGCTGCACGAAGAGATCCTCGATGTGGTGCGGGGATTCCCGGGCGCGGAGATCACGCGGGGCCGGCTGCAGATGGCGGTGGGGCTTCTCCCTGGCCTGGAGGAGGAGGGTCCGGACCTCGACGATGCACTGGACCGGTGCATCCGCCTTGCCGCCGCGATGGAGGCGCGTGTGGGCGGCATCGCAGACGGAGGGTGACGCGTCTCAGCGAAGAAGCGTCAGTGTCGTGATCACCACGACCCCGACCATGTTGAGAACTGCGCCGTTCCAGGCCATGTCCTTGGTGGAGACGCGGCCCGTCCCATAGACGATGGCATTCGGGGCGGTCGCGACGGGAAGCATGAAGGCGCAGGAGGCGCTCAGCGTGGCCGGCACCATCAGTACGGCGGGGTCGATGCCCGCCGCCACGCCCGCTGCGGCCAGGACGGGCATCAGCAGTGTCGTGGTGGCCGTGTTCGAGGTCACCTCAGTCAGGAAGGTCACCGCGAGGGCGATGCCGCCCACCATCAGGGCTGCAGGCCAGGTCGCGATGCCGAGGTCTTCGGCCAGAAGCTGGCCGGTGGCGTCCGCCAGGCCGCTGGCCTGGAAGGCTCGCGCGATTGCGATGCCTCCGCCGAAGAGCAGCAGGAGTCCCCACGGGATGCGGCGGGCCTGTTCCCACTCGAGCAGCCGCGGCCGCGTGCCATCGCCGGTGGCCGGGCCGGCGGGGATCAGGGCGAGGCCGACCACCGCGATAAGGGCGATCGTGCTGTCGCCGACGCCTTCGGCACCAATCAGGCCGGTCCATCCACCGAACGGCTCCGTGCGGGCGACCCACGCCAGCGCGGTGAGTGCGCCGATGAGCAGGACCCGTCGCTCCCGGGTCGTCCATGCGCCCGGGTCCGGCAGGGTGAAGGGGGTTCCGCTGCGGGGCAGTCGACGAACCAGCCACGCCCAGGTCAGCGGGAGCAGAACGAGGACCACGGGGATTCCCGTGGCCATCCACTCCGCAAATCCGATGCTGCCGCCCGTGACCTCCTTGTAGACGCCCATGAAAACCACATTTGGCGGCGTGCCGACCGGAGTGCCGAGCCCGCCGATGCTGGCGGCATAGGCGATGCCCAGCAGCAGCGGCAGGCGGAGCCGGTCAGCCTCCGCCGCACTGCGTTCGGTCGCCTGCTCCAGGACGGCGGCGGCAACCGGCAGCATCATCAGCGTGGTGGCCGTGTTCGAGATCCACATGCTGGATGCTGCGGTTGCGAGCATGAAGCCCAGGACCAGCCCCCGCGGTCCCCGTTCCCCCACGAGCCGCACCATGCCCACCGCCATGCGCCGATGGGCGCCCGCGCGTTCCACCGCCACCGAAAGCATGAATCCACCCATGAGCAGAAGAATCAGCGTATGGCCGTAGGCCCCCGCGACGGCCTTGTGATCGAGCACCCCGGTGAGCGGGAGCAGGGCGAATGGCAGCAGAGAGGTGACCGGGACCGGAATGGGCTCGGTGATCCACCAGATCGCACACAGCGCCGTGATCGCGGCGGTCCATGCCGCCTCCGCGGGGAGACCCGCGGCGAAGGCGGCCGCGAGGCCGACGAGAATGGCCGTCAGGGGACCGGCGACCAGCGCCCAGCGTC
>JAYYRS010000100.1:0-2858 GCA_036126975.1 Myxococcota bacterium | reverse complement strand
CGGGTCGGTTGAAGGTGGGCATGCCGTCGTCGCCGCCGCGTCGAAGCGCTTTGTTGGCATGGGACAGGAGCTCGGCGGGAAGGATCCGGCCTATGTCCGCGCCGAAGCCGACATCCGCTTCGCTGCAGAGAACATCGTGGAGGGAGCCCTCTTCAACTCCGGCCAGTCCTGCTGCGGCATCGAGCGGGTGTATGTCCATTCGGCGGTGTGGGAAGACTTCATCGAGCAGGCGGTGGCTGCCGCGGAGGGATGGCGGCTCGGTCTGCCCACCGACCCGGACACGACGCTCGGGCCGGTCGTCCGTCCACGGAACGCCCAGAGCATCCAGGGACAGATCGACGCGGCGCTTCGCGCAGGCGCCTGGGGTCTCGTCGATCCTGCGTCCTTCGCGGCCGGCCGCGCACTGGGCCCAGGCTACCTTCCCCCGCAGCTTCTCGTGGAAGTGAACCACGAGATGGACATCATGCGCGAGGAAACCTTCGGGCCGGTGGCAGGAATCATGAAGGTCGGCTCGGATGCAGAAGCAGTCGAACTCATGAACGACAGCCGCTACGGTCTGACGGCTTCGATCTGGACGCGAAGCGAAGACGCTGCCATGCAAATCGGAGGGCAGCTCGAGACCGGTACCGTATTCATGAACCGCTGCGACTACCTCGACCCCTCGCTGGCGTGGACCGGCGTGAAAGACTCCGGGCGCGGCTGTACGCTCTCCTCCATCGGGTTCGAACACCTCACCCGACCGCGTTCGTACCACCTGCGTCTGCGCGGCTGACACCCGCCCATGGAGGCCACCGTGGCTTCGTTCACCGGCACTTGGAACTACCCCGCGCCCGTTCGCTTCGGCGCCGGCCGCCTGCAGGAACTCCCCGACGCCTGTGGCGAACTCGGCATCTCCCGCCCGCTGCTGGTCACCGACCGAGGGCTCTCCTCTCTGTCCATCACGAAGGATGCCGTCGGCGTCCTCGATGCCGCTGGCCTCCCGACGGCCGTGTACAGCGGTGTGGAGGGGAACCCCACCGGCCAGATGGTGACCGATGGTGTCACGGCCTTCGTGGATGGCGACCATGACGGTGTCGTGGCCTTCGGCGGCGGCAGCGCTCTCGACGTTGCGAAGGCCATCGCGATGATGGTCGGGCAGACCCGACCGCTGTTTGACTTCGAAGACCGCGCGGACTGGTGGACCCGCATCGACCCGGCTGGGATGCGCCCATTGGTCGCGGTGCCGACAACCAGCGGTACGGGCTCCGAGGTCGGGCGGGCGAGCGTCATCACCGACACCTCCGTCCACGTGAAGAAGATCATCTTCCATCCCGGCATGCTCCCAGGGCGGGTGATCTGCGACCCGGTTCTCACGGCCGGATTGCCTCGCGGGGTGACGGCAGCAACCGGCATCGACGCCCTCTCGCACAATCTCGAGGCGTGGTTCGCTCCAGGATTTCACCCGCTGGCCGACGGCATTGCGCTGGAAGGGATCCGTCTCATCCACCGCCACCTGCTCCGCGCCTGCACGGCTGGAGACGACATCGATGCCCGGGCGGGCATGATGGCAGCATCGCTGATGGGCGCGACCGCATTCCAGAAGGGCCTGGGCGCCATGCACGCAATGGCGCACCCCATCGGGGCGGTCGTGGGTGCGCACCACGGCCTCACCAACGCGGTGGTGATGCCCTTCGTGCTGCAGGCGAATCGTCCCGCGATCGCCGGACGGGCTGCCGATCTGGCCCGAGCGCTCGACCTGCCCGGGCACGACTTTGACGCACTGCTTGGCTGGGTCCTCGAGCTCCGTTCCGCGCTCGACATCCCGTCCACCCTCGCCGACATCGGCGTCACGGAGACCCAGCTCCCGCTGCTCGCCAAGATGGCCACGGAAGACCCGAGCGCAGGCGGGAACCCGGTACCCTTTGACGAGGACTTCTCCGCGGCACTGTTTGCCCGTGCATTTTCTGGAGAACCGTGAATCACTCCTCCGCCAGGGCACGCCTGTGAGCGGCGCGTCGGTCCCGCGCCGGCTGCGCACCCACCGGGTCATGCGAGGCGTCGCGTGGCCCGGCGCGCTCACCTGGGGAGATGCCGGCCTGCGCTTCGTTTCCGATGGTGCAGACGCACCGCCCGAAACCGCGCTCGACGTTCCGCTTGGAGCCATCGCGGACGCTCGCTACAACGCACTTGAGCAGCTCCTGGTCGTCGAACTGACCGACTCCCGTCGAGCGCGTTTTGTTGGCCAGGGGCTCGAGCCGGTCCACGCCGGGCTCGCTGCGACGCTGGCGGACCGCGCGGCGGCGAGCCGGACTGGTCCTGTCGAACGCGAATCCGAAGAACATGTCGTCAGTCTCCGGAATGGGCCGATCATCCACAGGGGCAGGCTGCGGCTGGATCCCGAAGGGCTCACGTTTACGCCGCGTGGACGGCTTGATGCGCTCGTCGGCGTCCGACAGCGGCGGCTGGCGTGGCGGTGCATCGAGCGAATCACGGCCCACGGTGGCCCGGACGGGTTGGTCGACCTGCGCCACGACAGCGGGACCCTGGTCATCCAGCCAGCGGCGCCCGATGCGGTGTTCGCCGCCCTCCTCCGCAGGCTCCATGCTGCCCAGGCCGCCATGCAGCTGAACCCGGGCATCCGGGATGCCCGGGTCGCCAAGGTGACCACTGCGTGGCCGGGCGCCGAGCCGCCGCCGGCCAGCGAACCGGCGACGCTCGCGCTCCATGGAAGCGCAGACTGCGGGTTCCAAGTCGGTCTGCTGTCGCTGTCCCCATCACAGCTGCGGTTCCTTCCCCTGTCGCGAACGGGCCAGCCAGTCGTCCTCGACCTGCACACCCTGGTCCGGCGGTCCGGTGGCGTCCGAGGGCTGCCCATCGCA
>JAYYRS010000099.1:0-3308 GCA_036126975.1 Myxococcota bacterium | reverse complement strand
GGAGTGCTTCGTCTGCAAACTTGCCACCTTCGAGGGCAAGGGCGTCTGCAATCCAGCCTGGCTCGCCCTCCTGGGGTTCTGCCATCCTTGCGTACACCGCGTCGAGGTCGGAGCAAGCGGCTTGTTGTACGGCCACGAGTGCTTTGTAAACGTCGGTGTCGCCGAACACCACTTTCTTGGCGGCTGCGGGCTTGGGTGCCAGCAGCGCCACGGCGGCGAGGGATGTGAGCAGGAGTTGGGAACGCATGGCCATGAAACCTCCGAGTGCGGAGTCTACACGAAGCGGAGCAGCAAAAAGCCCAGTCCCGAAGCTGGGGTCTCGCTCTCAGCCAGCGCGATCTCCAGGCAATTGGGCATTCTCGGCCCTGCCTCAGATCACCGTGTAGATGAACGGCAGCACCGGGCTCGATTCCGCGAAGAGGATGAAGGCGACCATCAATGCAAGCACGAGGATGATGGGGGTCATCCACCACGCCTTGTTGTGCACGATGAAGTCCATGAACTCCCGGGCGATGCCGCGTCGCTCGTTGGGGATCATCTCGCTCATGGACCGCTCCCGGGGTGCGCTGGAGAGAGAGCGTAGCACGACCCGGGCGCCTACCGGGCGGGTCGATGATCGAGGCTGAATCCGCTGTCCAGAGACGGCACCGCGACCCATTGCGCGCCCCGCCGCGCTTCGTCCCGGGTCCAGTCGACGCGCACGGCACCGCGGCCGTCCGACACCACCTCTCGCTCCATGCCGGCACGGCGGAGGTAGGGGGCGAGGTGGTCGGCCCAGGGGTGCGTGGTCTGCACCGCGCAGGGGATCTCGGGGCCGCCGCGCACGACGACCGGCCCCTCGCGTGCGGCCCGGGCCGCCGCTGCGACCGCGGCCATGCCCATGTCGTCGGGAACGGGCGGTCGCAACCAGACCTGGAGACAGCGGGGGTCGGCCTCGGGTACGAAGGCGGGCTCGGCGATGGGCACGAGCGAGGCCCCGGCAGCCCAGGCGGCGGCGGGCAACATCGCCACCCCGAGCCCCAGGCGCCTCCGGGGGACATGGGCCATGGCGACGCCCGCCAGCAGGGCCACTGCGGGGGTCAGCGGCGCCATCAGGCGAGGGTACTTCTTCGGGACCACCGTCAGCAGCACGAGGCCGCCGAGACCCCACGCCGCCGCCAGGACGAGCGTTCGTCGGCCCTCGCCCCGCGCGCGGAGCGCGACGATGGCCACCGCAGCCAGGCCCACGAGCGCCAGCCACGGACCGATTCCCAGCCACAGCGCGGTGGCCGGGTAGTAGCCAACGGTCCCGAGCAGCCCCGATGCCGCGTCGGACGCCCGCGCCACGGACTGCTGGCCGTAGGCGAGCTGGTCACCCGCATGGCGGATGTACCAAGGGCCGGCCACGAGGGCCGCCGTCCCGGCAGAGACGAAGAGCCAGCGCCCGGCCCGGGCCCCCGCGACCAGGACCGGCACGATGGCCAGCAGGAGGTACGTCTGCTTGACCAGCAGCCCGAGCCCGACCGCAGCGCCCAGCGCGAGCGCGGACCCCGGCCCGGGTCGGTTCGCGGCGCGCCAGGCGAGCCACACGCTGGCCGCAACCGCCCCGACCAGCAGCCCCTCCGGCATGAAGTGTCTCGTCAGGCCATTCGCGAGCGGCAGACACAGCGTGAGACCGAAGGCCAGCGTGCCCGCTGCCTCGGCGGCCGGCAGGTCTTCGCCCGCGGTCCGGTCGCGGGCACCGTGCGCAGCCGCTGCCAGCCGACCGGTTGCCCAGGCGGCCAGCAGCAGCCCGAGCAGGCAGACCGCCCGGACCGGTGCCGCGCCTGGCTGGCCGCCAAGGAGATGCCACCATGCGCCCACGAGCGCGGGGAAGAGCGGAGGGTATTCCCCCAGGTCGCCCGCGAAGGCGTCCTGCAGGAAGCCGAGGTGATCCCCTGCGGCCAGCTGGCCTGCGAACAGCTCGGCTGCCCCGACGTGTCCTTCCTCGTCGCCGTCGCGAAGCAGGCGGTCGGTGTCCAGCCAGGCCAGGGAGAGGCCGAGCCAGGCGGTGGCGAGGAGAAGACGGCGCATGCCTGCCTGCAGGGAATCGGGGCGTTCGAGGGACGGTGGCGGGGGGACCGCCAGGGAGGAGGACGCGGGGCTGCCGGCGGCAGGCCATCCCAGGCTACACCTGGCCTCGCCAGAGGAACACCGCGATGCCGACCAGGACGACAGCCGGCAGGAGGTTCCGTAGGCGTCGCGGCCGGGTGGCGGCCGCGGCCCCCACGACCATGGGCCCGGTGAGTCCGACGAGGGGCAGGAAGTAGTGCGTGGGGTGGTGATCGATGGTGCACAGCAGGGCGGAATAGGCCAGCGCGGCGGCCAGCAGGGCGCGGAGGGCGCGGCGCGGCGCGTTTCGTGCGCCCACGGCACCGAGGACGGCAGCCAGCAGACCGCCTCCCGTGTAGGTCAGCCAGTTCAGGTAGAAGCCAGGCACGCGTCCGAGGAGGGTAGGGGGCGCATAGTCTCCGTGCCAGTGCTCGGGGAAGGTCTCGAAGTAGAGGATGAACAGGAGGTCCTCGGCGTGTCCGGTCGCGGCCGCCCCGACCGCGATGACGCCCCCGACCGCGACGCCCGCCCAGAGCAGTCCGAGGCCCCGCCAGGGACGGGCGCGCCCGAAGACGGCGAACGACACGGCCAGCAGTGTTGACAGCACGGCGCCGGGCCAGCGGAGGGCCTGGGCCCAGACGCCCATGCCCCCGAGGGCACGGTCGCGTCCGCCGGCTGCGGCCGTCGCCACACCCAGCACAGCCGCCGCGTAGAGGCTGTCCGGAAAGTTGGCGCTCGCCGGCTCGAGCATCAGCAGTCCGTGTGCCGCTGCCATGCCGCCCGGCACGAGCCACGCCATCCACGGCGCGCCGGGCGCGACCACCGCCGCGAGTCGGACCCCTGACAAGCCCACGAGTGCGACCACCCACAGGAAGAGCGCGTTGCAGCCCGGGAGGTCCGGCGAGATGAGCAGTGTCGCGACCGCGAGCAGGGGGCTCCAGCCCGGCGGCTGGTTCCAGGTGAACCAGCGGTCCTCGCGGACCTCCCGCGCCCAGTCGAGATTCTCGACCTGGTTCAGCAGCTGGTAGTAGTGCACGTAGCGGAGGTCTCCCTCTGCGTGCAGGGCCCACACGGCGTCTGGACCAGTCAGCAGCCAGGCCCGCTCCGCGTTGGTCTGGACCTCGAGCAGCTCGCCCGGTGCCAGGTCCAGATCGACGGCGAGTCCGACCGTACCGCTCGTTTCATACCGTCGGACCGCTCCCTCCTCGGGCTCCTCGATTGGCGAGGCCGCCACGACC
>JAYYRS010000098.1:0-5424 GCA_036126975.1 Myxococcota bacterium | reverse complement strand
GTGCCGATGCCACCCACGACGAGGTCCGCGAGTCCGTCTCCGTCGAGATCGCCCGGCGCAGCGATGCTGCGCCCCGCCTGGTCGCCGGGGTCACCCGAGAGCAGGGTGGGGGCTGTATCGAGCGCCAGCTCCCCGCGGAGCGGGCCCGACCACACCGAGACCACCCCCGCGCCACCGTCTGCGCCGCGCGCGCCGACCGCCAGCTCTCCGAGGCCGTCGCCGTCCGCGTCGCCCAGCCCCGCGAGCGCCCGCCCCGCCTCGGATCCGGTCTCCACACCGAGGATCGTGGCTCCGGCGTCTTCGGGCCCCAGCGTGCCCGACAGCGCGCAGGGCGCCGGGTCGCCATCGCAGTTGTCGTCGACGCCGTTGTCGCACACCTCCACCGCGCCGGGATGGACGCTGGGGTCGTTGTCATCGCAGTCATCCGCGCGTGCCCATCCGTCCCGGTCCGCGTCGACCGGCCCATCCGCGGGGCCAGGCTTGCCGCTGCGGGCCTGATGGCACGCGGGGAGGAGGATCAGCGCAAGCAACAGGGCAACCACGCTGCAACCCTACCCGGCGGGGGCGATGGTAGTTTCGGGGGCAGCTGTCCGAGGTCCGTTTCCATGCCGAGCCGCTCCCGCCGTCGCCGCCGCCAGCAGGGCAGCCCGACGTCCGCTCCGGAGGCGGAGAGCCAGCAGCAGACCGGCCGTCAGGGCGCGCCATCGACCGGCATCCGCGGCTGGCTCGCCGGCGCGGGACGGTGGATCGGGGACAAATACGACGCGGCCACGGGCGCGGTCGGGGACTTCGTGCACCAGACGGGGCAGGCCGCAGCAGAGCTGTGGGATCTCGCTTCGCACTCCGACCTGTCACTCGAGGGGGGCAATCTCGTCCTTGATACCGACCTCGACGAGCTGATGGATGTCATGCCGGCCAGCGTGCAGGGCGCGCTTCAGCTGGATCGGGAGGCGTCCGCAAACCGGGTCCGGGTGGTCATCGACCCCGGAGAGAAGGTCGCCTTGCTGACCAGCGATGCGATCACGGTCCAGGGGCTGGACACCGCTTCGCTCAAGACGGGCGAGGTGCGGCTCCAGGGAGTCCGGATTCGATTGAGCAACCCGGGGGGCGGCGTGCCGTTCCTGGATGGGGACTTCGGATTCCTGGGGTTCCGCGACGCGGAGGACAACCTGACCGCGGAGGTCGAGGTCACGAGCCTCACGGCTGCGGATGTCGTCGTCCAGGGCACCGACGGGCCCGCGACCCTGGCGTCGCTGCAGGTGGATGGGCTCTCCGGTACCGCGGCGGCCCAGGGCGGTGCACCCATGGGAGATGGGGCCAAGACCTCCCTGGACTTCTCGGTCGAAGGCGCGGTGCTGGAGGGGCTGGCCCGGCAGGGGATATCGGTCTCCCGCGCCGCAGTCAGGGGCGCGTCGGGCGGCATGTACGAAGGGTCCGAGACGGCCTTCCTCGCCGCGGATGCGCTGTCGGTCTCGGGCGCGACCCGGAACGGCGCGAACCTGGGCAACGCCCAGGTGGCCGGGGCCCGGGTCGACGTAAAGAACGAAGGCGGTGGCCTGGTCGGGCTCGACGACCAGGCGGATCGCCTGTCCGGACGGGTGCGCGTCAGCACGGCGTCCGTCCAGGACTTCGATGGCGTGGACACCGACCTCGACCATGGGTCGCTTGGCGGGGTGTCGGTGGATTTCGACAGCGAGGCCGGAACGGCGAGGGCCGAGGCGGCGACAGCCCGGATCCAGGGCCTCGACACGAGCGCTCTCGACGTCGACGAGGCGTCGGTCCACGGATTCGGTGCCGATGTCTCGCTCGGCAAGGACCGGACCACGCTGCGCGCCGCGGCCGGCCAGGCGCGGGCCGCGGGCGTTCGGTTCGACGGCGATGCGGCAGCGCAGGCGCCGGGTGGCGGCGCAGGCCCGGGGCTCGACTGGGGTGTGGACGTCGCGGACGCAGCGATGACCGACGTGCACGCCGCCGGGGCCCGGGTCGACGGTCTGCAGGGGCGAAGCCTCCAGGCCGCGGGCCTGGCGTCCGGTGATGCCTCCTGGTTCATGGCGCGCGCCGACGAAGCCGGGGTGCAGGGGCTCGACCATGAGCTGCTCTCGGCCCGCGGCGCCACGCTGCAGGGCGCAGGCATGGACTGGCATGCGGGCGGGGACACCAACCTGCGCGCCCGGGAGCTCTCCCTCACGGACACCGAGGCCCTGAACTTCTCCGCGGGGGGGCTGCATGCCTCGGACGGCGAGGTCACGCTGGGGCCCTCGGGGTCCGCACGAGCGACCCTCGCCCAGGGCACGGTGACGGATGCCCGCCTCGCAGACCGCGTGGACGTGGCCCACGGTCGGGTCGACGGGGTGACGGCGACCGCGGAGGATGGGGTGCGACACGTCGGGCTGGACGCCGCCAGCCTTTCGGGCGTCCGGGACACGGTCTCGGGTGGCACGGTCGGCTCGGCCGAGCTCGCCGGTGTGCGAACGACCGGCAACGCGGACGGATTCTCCACCCGGATCGAGGCGGCACGGCTCGCAGACGGCGCCGTTTCGGGGCACCGGGTCGCCGGCGCCACCGCCCATGGTCTCTCGGTCTTCCATGACGACGCCGGTGCCCGGCTCACCGCCGAGGGCGGCGCGGCCACGGACATCCGGTTTGCGGGCGGAGGCCGGGTCGACGACCTGACGACATCGGGGGTCTCGGCGTCGCAGTCGGGCGGCCGGAGCCAGCTCGGCGTACAGGAGGCGACAGCCTCGGGCATCACGGCCCAGGGCGTCTCTGCGGGCTCCGTGGCGGTCCAGGGTGCCCACATCGACCACGCGGACACGACCGCAACCGGCTTTGACGGGCTCCAGGCGGAGTCCGTCGCGATCGACCACGGCGGCACCCGTGCCAGCATGGCCAGCGTGGACGCCCGGGGCGGTCGGGCGGAGCTGGGCGGAGAGGGTCCGGTGGCGAGCCTCGACCAGCTCTCGGTCCTGGATGCCCGCGTCGCTTCGTCGGGCGACGCGGGGGGCGGTATCGACGACCGTCGCCTCCTCGGATCGGCCAGTCGACTCATCGACGACGCGGACGTCCGCGGCAGCGTCGGCCTGAATGCCGGCGATGCGGGCTCGCTCACGGTCCAGCCAGGCACCACGGCCTCCGGACGGATCCGCATCCAGGACAACCACATCGACCAGAGCCGGACCCATGCGGAGTTCAGCCAGCCCCTGGCGGGGCCGTTGTGGACCTCGGTGTCCAGCGTGGGGCCGGGAGACGATGGCCGCCTCGAGGCCGACGTCAACGGCTGGTTCGATCAGGACCTCGCCCCCAAGGTCAACGACTCCCTCGGGCTGCAGGGGGATGACCTGCACTCGGTCGGCGCCATGGGCACGGCCGCCACCCGGCCGAAGACGGGCTCGGGGGGCAGCGCAGGCGGCGGGACGGGGGCCGGCTCGGGTGGGCCGGGCCTGTTCGACACGGACAGCCTGCGCCTGCAGGGAGACGCGAGCTTCCGGGCCGGGACGCTGGATGCTGGCGAGGCGGGGACGCTCACGCTGGACGAGCGGCAGACGGCGGACCAGAACAAGGTCACGTTTACCGCAGACGGACGGGGAGAGGTCGTGGCGGGTGTCGCCGATCTCCTGACCCGCGGGTTCACGACGGCGACGGACGCCGGGACGCTGACCGGTGGCGCAGCCCGCGTGCAGGACGCGCGTGTGCAGTCCGGTGCGGACGGGACCCGGGCAAGCGCAGCCCGGATCGACGCAGAGGACCTGCAGCTGGGCGGCGGCGCGCGCTGAAGCCGCGCCGCCCGCGCGGCACCGTGCCTCAGTCGGTGCCGAGCCGGCCTTCGACCTTGTCCAGCCGGGTCCGCAGGCCGCGGTTCTCGTTCTGCAGCGTCTCGAGCTGGTCGCGGAGCTTCGCGACGGCGGCCTCGCCACCGCGGCTGCCGAGCAGGGTCTTGCGGGCCTCGTACGCGCGGCGGCTCAGCATCCCGTCGTCGCCCGATGCGTGGAGCTGCCCCAGGGTGCCCAGTGCCCGCATGTCCTTGGTCCGACCCAGCGCAGGGATGGCGGCCGCGCGCACGCGGAAGGGGGCATCGATGGCGAGCTCCATGAGTCGGTCAGTCGCGTCGACACGCGCGGACTCGACGTCGTGGGCGAGCTGGCCGAGTGCACCCGCGGCGGCGAACCGCGCGCGGTTCGATGCGGTGTCCGCGGTCCACGCCAGCAGCGTGGGGAGCGCGGCCGCATCCCGGGAGGCTCCGAGTGCATCGAGGGCGCGCATCCGGAGCAGGTCTCCCCAGCTGTCCTTGCCAAGCAGTGTCTCCGCCAGCGCGGGAACCCGTGCATCGCGGGTCCGACCGAGGCTCTTCATGGCCTCGCCTTCGACCTGCACGGAGGGGTCGCCGGTCGCGACGATCTGCGCGAGCGCGTCGCGGACGTCTTCGGTGCGGAAGCTCCCCAGGGCCGCGACCACGGCACGGCGGGACTTCGGGTGGGGATCCGCCAGCGCACCGAGCAGCGCGGCGCGTGCCTCGGGGCCACCGCGCCGGGCGAGGGCGCCGGCCAGCTTCGCGCGGACCCCCCAGAAGGCATCCGCCGTGAGCGATGCGCAGACGGCAGCGACGGCCTCGGCGGAGCCTTCCGTGAGGAGCGCGGTCGCGGCGTGGAGCCGGACGGGCACGGAGCTGCCGTCGCGGAGTGCGGCCAGCAGCAGGGGTCGGCCCGCCTTCAAGGTCAGCTTGCCGAGCACCGCCATGTCGGGGTCGACCTCGACCCGGGCGGGCGCGTCGGCCATGGGAATGGCGAAGCTCCGGCTCCGCGCGTCGACCGGCAACCGGAGTCGCTGCGGGGTGCCGTCTTCGCCGAAGACGTCGACCACCAAGGGGAAGGAGAATGCCTCGGCCACATCGGGGCCGGACTGCGTCTGCGTGACGCTGACGCCCAGCAGTCCGTCGGCATGGGTCACGCTGACCTCCAGCTCCGGATGCCCCGCCCCGTGGACGTACTGCTGGAAGAAGCCATCCAGGTTGCGGCCGCTCGCCTGTTCCATCTGCCGCTGGAAGTCGCGCGTGTGCACGGTGCCGTGGGCGTGGGCCTGCAGGTAGGCCGTCACCCCGGCCCAGAAGGCGGACTCGCCGAGCATGCTGCGCAGCATGTGCAGGACGAGCCCCCCCTTCTCGTAGAGGTGCCGGTCGAACATGTCGATGGGGTTCTTGAAGCGGTAGTGCGTGATGCTGCGCCGGTACCGCCCGCCGTCCTCGGCGAGGTAGCCCGCGAGCTTGCCCAGCAGACCCATGTGGGCCTCGTCCGCGCCTTCGTCGTGGTGCTGCCACAGGTATTCGGTGTAGGTCGCCCAGCCCTCGTTCAGCCACGCCTGCGACCAGTCCTGACAGGTCACGAGGTCGCCGAACCACTGGTGGGCCAGCTCGTGCACGATGAGGTCGTC
>JAYYRS010000097.1:0-3360 GCA_036126975.1 Myxococcota bacterium | reverse complement strand
GCCCTTCCGCCGCATCGGGCCGGGGAAGGGTGTCTGCCAGCATCAGCCAGCTGCGTGCCACGGCGCCCAGCCGCTTGTCCAGTGCGTCCTCGGCCGCTCGCACCGCTGCATCCAGTGCACCGCATCGGCTCGCCTGGGCCGCCCTCGCGAACAGCTGTGGTCGGGTCTCCTCCAACGCGGCCTGCAGGCGGGTCGCTGCCGCAACCCGATCCATGATGTGCGCGCGGGCGAGGGTGCGGACCGATTCGTCGGCGAGCATCCATCCCATCTCCGGCTCCCCGCGGAGAAGGCCCTGTCGAGCGAGCGCGTCGGGCGCCGCGCCGAGCGCCCGTACCGCGGCGTCCGGCACTGGCCGGTCGAGCAGCGCCATCGGCAGGAGCGCCCACGGCAGGACCGTCCGGGGGGTGCCCGACCGGCGAGCGAGGTCCTCCCATGCTGCCTCCGCCACGCGAAGTGGCGACCCCGGCCCACCCGCATCTGGACAACCGAGAGAGGCGCATAGCGCCTGCGCTTCGGTCTCATCCAGGTCCGGCATGGGATTCCGGACCAGTTTTGTCGATCCTGCCTTTTGGACGAGCCGCTGCCACGCCGGCCCCGGCCAGCGGTCATCCACACACAGCAGGATCAGCAGGTCGGTGGGCGCCCGACGCGCGAGCAGCAGCAGAGTGTCTGCGAGCAGCGGGTCCATGTCCTGGGCGGCGCGGACCTCGATGACGAGAGGAGTGGTCTCGGAGGCCTGCTGGATCACGTGCGCGGCGGCTTCGGCGACGGCGCGTCGAGCAGCCCGCTGGGTGGGTGGCGGCGCCCCGGGAAGGGACGGCCATACGGTGGACAGCGCGGCCGCGTCCTGCGGGTCCGCGGGCCGTGCAGTCACCATCGCGGAGAGCAGGGCCCCCAGTCCTGCGCCCGGGGCGTGGGGTCGGACCTGGAGCCGACGACCGGTCATCCCCCGCAGCAGCAGTCTCCGTCGGATCGCCTCGGCGAGGCGGCGCTTCCCGCTGCCTGCGGGGCCCTCGAAGGAGACCAGCGTCGGTCCGTCGATGCGGGCGGATCCTGTGAGGGACCGCACCAGCGCGTCCCGTCCGATGAAGCGAGGCGGTGCCGGCCGCAACGGGACGGCGGTGCTGCCCGAGCCGATGGCACGGAGCGCGTCAACGCATTCTGGTGCTGTTGGCCGGTCCTCTGGCGAGAAGGCGAGCATTGCCGAGACAATGGCGGACAGCCCGGAGGGCGTTCCGGGTACCGAGACGGCGAGCGGAGGGAGGTGCTCGAGACACTGCCGGGCCAGCCACTCCTGCGGTGCGCGAGCCGGTGCCCGCGGGCCAGCAATGGCTTCGTGGAGAAGCAGCCCAGCAGCGAAGACGTCCACCTCGGGTCCCGCTGTCTGTCCCGTCACCTGCTCGGGTGCCATGTAGGGCAGCGTGCCGATTACCGCGCCCGGGTGGGTGAGGGCGGCAGTGGGGGACCGCCATCCGCGGGCGACGCCGAAATCGAGCAGCCACACGCGGTCCATGCCATCGACGAGTACGTTGCCCGGTTTCAGGTCCCGATGGACGAAGCCTCGCTGATGCACACCCGCGACGGTTTCGAGCAGGGTGGTCGCCAGCCGGGCCACCAGGGCACCCCGTGCCGCAGGTTCCGGGTGGGTGGCAGCCCTCGCCCGGAGGTCGACTCCGTCGACCCGGTCCATCGAGAACCATGCGATGGGACCCGCCTGCCCCGCGCTGTGCAGGCGAACCGTTCCGGGAACCCGCAGGGCACGCAGCGCCCCCATCTCCCGCTGGAACCGGGCTGCGTCCGGCCCATCCGCAGCGAGCCGGGCCTTGATCGCGACGTGCAACGGGCCGGCGACGGGTTCGACCGCGCGTGCAGCCACCACCACGCCTGCGCCACCGCGCCCCAGCTCGGCCTCGACCACGTAGGGCCCAAGACGATCGCCCGGTCGGAGCATGGGGTGTGCCATGGCGCGAGCATAGCGCCCTGTCCGGCTGCATCGCCCAAAGCAGACCACCCCCCGGGCCGGAGCCCGGGGGGTGGCGGTCCGGAGGGATTCGCATCCCTCACGGAAACCGGGGCTCACTCGCCGGGAGCAGCGTCCTTGGCGGCTTCGACTGCATCGCCAGCGGCGTCGGCGGCCTTGCCGGCGGCGTCACCAGCGGCGCCAGCGGCTTCCATGGCCTTGCCTGCAGCGGCGTTCACTGCGGCGCCAGCAGCGCCGGCAGCGAGGGGCTTGACGGCCGAGAGGGCCTTGGGCAGGTCAGCGATCATGCCGGGCAGCTGGGTGGCGGCGGTGCCGATGCCCTTGATGACCTTGGGCAGCGCGGTGGGGTTGTCCGCAACGACGCTCTTGGGGTCGCCCTTGATCTTGTTGACGCCTTCCTTGATGCCGTCGATGTCCTTCTTGAGCTTGATCAGCTCGGGCAGCAGGGACGATGCGAGGGCCTTGGCCTCTGCGGTCTTGCCGTCCTTGTTGAGCTGGCCGATGTAGGTGGCCATCGTGAGGGCGCCGTTGATGCGCGCGATCCCACCGAGGACCTGGTCGACCGCCTCGATCTGGAGGGGCTCGTAGGCCGGGGTGTAGTAGTCGTCGGTGTTGAACGGGTTGGCGTCCTCACCGTCGATGCTTGCGAAGCCCTTGTTGAGGGAGGACGGGACCATCGGCGTCGTCTTGGCGCGCAGCTTGGTGATGGTCTTGGTCATCTTCTTTTCGCACTTGGCCTTCTTCTTGTCGTCCTCCATCTTGTCGCACTTGGCGAACGCAGCGGCGTCCGTCGCGTACATCGATGCGGGGGCGAGAAGGGCAAAGCCGAGGAGAGCGGTCTTGATGTTCATTGTCGGTGCTCCACAAAATTGGGGGAGTGTGAGTTGCCGGCCTCTACTTCACAGCCGACAGGCTTGTCGTCAAGCAGAAGACCGGATTGAGTCGGTGACAATCCCGGTTCCCCGGGTCGGTCAGCCTCCGATGGCGAGGCGAACCTTACACAGGTGCGCCGGGTCTGGCATCCATTTTTTTCCGGGACAGGCGTTGTTCAATCGCGCTGAGGGGGATGTCGTCTGCATCGACCGGCGGGTCGATGATGCCCTCCAGCACACGGAGCACCGCACGGTACGACCCGAACGGCGGATAGACGTACACGCCGCGGACCCGAGGGTGGGCCTTGACCTCAAGCAATGCCTCTCGAGCGACGCGCATGCCGACTTCGCGCTGCGCTTCGCGACTCGGCGCGGCCTTGATCGCCTTCATCACGGCTGCGGGGACCTGCATCCCGGGGACTTCGTTGTGCAGGAACTCGGCGTTCTTCGCGGAGACGAGCGGCATGATGCCGACGAGGAATGGCACGTCAGAGGCCGCCTCGGTCT
>JAYYRS010000096.1:0-2705 GCA_036126975.1 Myxococcota bacterium | reverse complement strand
GCAGACCGCGTCGGGCAGGGCCCCGACGAGCTCGGTGCGCCCCTCGGCCAGCGACACCGCGAGCTGCCGGACCAGCCCGTCCCGCTCGAGCTCGCCCGGCAGCGGGTCGATCCGAGGGTCGACATTCTCCAGCCGCACCGGCAGCGTCGTGGCCTCGTCGGACTCGAACACGAGCCGGAATCCACCCAGCCCTCCCAGCCGCACGTCGACCCCGCCATCCGGCGAAGGGTCCATCAGGCCCGCCGCGATGGCTTCGTCCGGGGACCCTGCGGGTTCCGCGAACCACGCCCGGACGCCGTCCGCGGTCGTGATGGTCGCCAGCTCCGCCTCTGCGGCGACCCGGCACTCCGCGCGGTCAAAGGCAGGCTGGGCGCATTCGGAGCGCGCACAGCCGTGCTGGAGCAGCAGCGCAAGCAGGAACGTCCCGGTGCGGATCATGGTGTCTCCTCGCGGCCGCGGCTGCGGCCGGCCTGGAATCTGGGGGGGACCCATCCCAGCCGCGCGACCACGCCCCCGCCGGTGCCGACCGCGGCATCCACGCCGACCTGCACCGCGTGTCGGGCGGCTGGCCGCTGCATGCGGAGGTCCCAGGTGGCGAGGATGGGCCCGAAGAAGCCGATCGACGCGGCGGTGTCGAAACCCGCACCGTCGAAGTTCGTGTGCGCGTAGCCGAACCCCAGCCGGCTGCTCGCGTCCCACGCGCCCAGGGCCCGGAGGCCCGGCAGGTCGAACTGCCAGTGGACCGCGCCATACCCGGGGCCCCGTGTCCAGGTGCGCGGCGTGAAGGCGCCCTGCTCCGTCCAGCTCAACGCGTCGAACCGGGGTCCCACGGCGAGCAGGAACCGCTGCCGCGCCGTGATGTGGGTCCGCACCCCCACCGCGGCCACCATGGCCTCCCGGCGCACCCCGCGCGTGCTCCCGTCGGCGTGCTCGACCGTCTCGACGCCCGACCAGAACATGGGCAGCAGCTGGAGGTCCAAATCGGTCCGCTCCCACCGCAGCTCCGGCTCGGCCCGCACGCTCCGCCGACGGCTGCGGAACGCGACGGCATCGCCCGCGCCGGACCGTGGATCGACCGCGACCTGCTCACCGAGCTGACCGGCGGCCCGGGCCGCCCCGATGAACTGCAGGCCCGGCCCCTGCACGCGCGGCGCCACGCCCACGTCCAGACCCCAGGGCACCTGCTCCCCGATCGTGGTCGTACCCCCCGGTGTGACCCCGACCTCCAGCGCCGGGGTCCCCGCGGACCGGGGATCCGCCGCATCCATCTCCCACGGACCGTCGATCAGGCGACCGACCGCTGCGCCCGCGAGCGCGATGCCCCCGCCCGCGAGCAGGACGCCGGCGGGGTCGCCCGCGCCGAGGGAGTCGCCAGCGACCATGAACCAGGCGGCGCCGGAGACGAGCCCGGTGAGGCCCAGCCATCCGACCACGGCCCGGCGGGTCCGGAGCGGAGGGGGCGCCACATCGCCGACCGCTGCGGGTGCCTCGGGAACCGGCTCCTGCGCGGCGGCGTGGCGCCCGGCTGCCAGGCCGATCAGGAGCACCCCGACCCGGGCGGCATGGCGAGGCGTGCAGGACAAGGAGGGCTCCGGTGCCGTGGCAGGCCGCATCCTACCTCCCGGCCCGGCCGGCGCGGAGCCAAGCGGATAGGGAGGCCGGCCACGCCCCCCGCGCGCTCCCTGCCCGGGCGGGCCCCGCCAAGGAACGCCGCCATGACCGACCCGTCCCCGACCATCATCTACACGCACACCGACGAGGCCCCTGCCCTGGCCACGTACTCGTTCCTGCCCATCATCCAGGCGTTCACGAAGTCGGCGGACGTGACGGTCGAGACCCGGGACATCTCCCTGTCGGGGCGCGTCCTCGCCAGCTTCTCCGACGTGCTGCCCGCGGAGCAGCGTGTCGACGACGCACTCGCGGAGCTCGGTCGCCTCGCCAAGACGCCCGCGGCCAACATCATCAAGCTGCCGAACATCAGCGCGTCGGTGCCCCAGCTGAAGGCGACCATCGCCGAGCTCCAGGCGCGCGGCTACGCGCTCCCGGACTACCCCGAGGAGCCCCAGAACGACGCCGAGGCGGGCATCAAGGCCCGCTACGACAAGGTGAAGGGTTCGGCGGTGAATCCCGTCCTCCGCGAGGGGAACTCGGACCGGCGTGCCCCGGGGGCCGTGAAGGCCTTCGCGCGGGCGAACCCGCACCGCATGGGCCGCTGGGCCCCGGACTCCCGCACCCATGTCGCGACCATGAGCGCAGGCGACTTCTGCCACAACGAGCAGTCGGTCACCGTGGACGCAGACACGACCGCGCGGATCGAGCACGTGGCCGCCGACGGCACCGTCACGGTGATGAAGGAGGTTCCCCTCCTCGCCGGCGAGATCATCGACTCCACCTTCATGTCGAAGGCCGCACTCACGCGCTTCCTGTCCGAGCAGATCGCGGACGCGCGCGCGTCGGGCGACCTGTTCAGCCTGCACATGAAGGCCACCATGATGAAGGTGTCCGACCCCATCATCTTCGGTCATGCCGTCCGCGCCTACTTCGCGGATCTCTTCGCCAAGCACGGGCCGGTGTTCGACGAGCTGGGCGTGGATGTCAACAACGGCTTCGGCGACCTCGTCGGCCGACTCGGTCAGCTGCCGGCCGCCAAGAGGGCCGAGATCGAGGCGGACATCGCCGCCGCCTACGCCGCAGGCCCCCCCGTC
>JAYYRS010000095.1:0-5557 GCA_036126975.1 Myxococcota bacterium | reverse complement strand
GAAGCACGACGGCGTGAGCGTGACGGCATCCGCTCCTGCCCGGAACCTCCTGCTGACGGACGCCGACATCGATGCCAGTGGCTATGACACCGATCTGCGCGTCCTGCCTCCCCTCCGGCCGGAGTCGGACCGGCTGGCATTGCTGGAGGCCGTGCGCGACGGAACCATCGACGCGCTGATCTCGGACCACGTACCGTGGGGCCGCGAAGACAAGGAACTGGAGTTTGCCTGGGCGCAGCCTGGAGCCACCGGCCTCGGCACAGCGCTGCGCGCTGCATGGACCGCCCTGGACGGCGACCTGCCTCGCGTGCTCCAGGTGATGTCGGCGGGCCCGGGCCGGATCGTGGGGCGGGGCGGACGACTCGCAGTCGGTGAACCAGCGGATGTCGCGGTGCTGGAGGATGCGGCCCCGGGCGTGGTCGACGGTAAGCGGTTCGGCCGGGCGCACAACGAGCCGCTTCATGGTCGCGCCCTGCGGGGTGCTGTCCGCTTGACGCTGGTAGAGGGCAGGGTTGCGTTTCGGGCGGTCTCCCGCGGTGATTGAGCGGAAACGACGCGCCGCCAGTTGTTCGTGATACGCTGCCTGTCCCACCCGCGAACCCCACGCGAGGCTCGCAGCGGCCACACCCCGGGCAGTCCGGGAACGACCCGGCGGGAGGACGGACCCTGGGTCCGCCTCGGCGCCCGGGGCCGCTGGCGGCCCACGTTGAAGATGAGGACCCCATGCAGCGTGTTCCAATGACCCCAGAGGGTCACGCCAAGCTTGTGAAAGACCTGAAGTACCACAAGGAGTTCCTGCGCATGAAGATCGTGCAGGACATCGAGGAGGCCCGCGCGCACGGCGACATCTCCGAGAACTCCGAGTTCGAGGACGCCAAGCATCGCCAGGCACTGTGCGAGGGTCGGATTCGTGAGCTGGAAGGCAAGCTCGCCGCGTGCGAGGTCATCGATGTGACGAAGATCCAGGCGAGCGACCGGGTCATCTTCGGCGTCACGGTCGACATCGAGGACACGGATACGGACGAGGAGATGACCTACAAGATCGTGGGGACCGACGAAGCGGACGTGAAAGCCGGACGGATCTCCGTGACGTCGCCTCTCGGGCGGGCGTTGGTCGGTCGGGAGGCGGGCGACGAGGTCAAGGTCCAGACCCCCTCGGGGGTCCGCAGTCTCGTCATCAACGACGTCCAGTACATCTGAGGAGACGTCCGGTGCCGCCGACCATGCAGAACCCTACGGTCGAAGCAGACGCCGGGCAGAGTCCTGGGATCAGGGACCTCGGGCGTCAGCTTGCTGGCGTGGCGAGGGCGCTCGAGTGGGCCCTCGCCGACGAAGGTCGGCTGGCTTCTGCGCCCTGGCTGGGGACGTCGTGCGCCCGCCGGCTCGACGCGGTCGCTGGAGCCGACGCCGCAGTCGCGGTCGACGGACTCGCCGTCCGGCTGCGTGAGCTCGATGACGCCAGCGCCGATGCGCGCACTGCGTTGGCCCAGGCGCTGCACGCCGAACTCATCGAGCTTTCTCCGCTCAGTCTCATGGGCGGACGCGTCATGGGACTCCCGGAGCGGGGGAGGCTGCTGCAGCCTCGTCGTCGGCGGCGGGGGCGAGAGGCGAAAGTCGCCGCCGAGACGGACGAAACAAGCCCGCCCACGGGGCGGACGGACGGGGCAGGGTCGCCCGAGCCGGACGCTTCGGCGTCGTCGGGCCCCGCAGTGGTCGCGGGCCCGGACGGGAGTGGAGAAACGGCCGAGGCGCCGACAGAGCCACGCAAGCGAGCGAGGTCCCGGGGCCGGAAGCAGCGGGCGTCGAGGCCGGAAGCTGCGGGCGGACAGCCGAAGGCGCGGGTCCATCCGCTGGGCCACCCCGAGGCCACGGGGGCGGGCTTCGCCGTGCTGGGAATCGATGGCGACCTCGAAGCGACCCTGAAGGAAGCGGGAATCCACACGCAGGCGGAGCTGCTTCTTCGTCGGCCAGTCCGCCATGAGCGTCCGGACATGGCCGACGCCGAGACGCGGTCGGACGAACCCGTCATGGTGCGAGGGCGGATCCTGTCCCGCCACACGCTGCTCACCCCCCATGGACGACGGCGCACGCTCACGATCGACTCGCCGGTGCTCGGGCGGGTGGTCTCGCGCTGGCTGGCGCCGGCACCCCCGCGCGGCTGGGATTCGTGGCAGGCCGGCACGGAGGTCGCCCTTGTTGGCGCGGTTGTGGACGGCGAGGGGACGGCCATGCTGTATGAAGCCGAGCCGGTCGGACTGGACGGCCGTGGCTCAGGTCTGCTCCCCTGCTACGAGATCGCAGGGTTGGATGATCGGGAGGTCCGGGACGTCGTGGCCCGTGTACTGGTTGCCATCCAGGGGGGGCTGCAGGACCCGATTCCCGGCAAGCTCCTCGAGCGGCACCGTCTGCTCGGACTCGACGCCGCGCTCCGCGATGCGCATTTCCCCTCCAACACCGGGGGGCGGGGGCGCGTCCGGATGGCCTTCGAGGAGCTCCTGCTCATGCAGCTGGGCGTCGCGTGGCGGGCGGGTCGTGGCCGACAGGAGCGCGGTATCGGGCACAAGGTCCTGCACAAGACCATCGGGCAGGTCGACGCCCAGCATGGGGTGCGGTTGCGGGACGGCCAGGAGGTCGCGTTCTCCGAGGTGCGCCGCGATCTCGGCCGGTCTCGTCCCATGGCGCGGTTGCTCCAGGGTGATGTCGGCGCAGGCAAGGGGCTCGTCTGTCTGATGGCATCGTTGGTTGTTGCGGAAAATGGCAACCAGGTTGCGATGGTGGCGCCGGATCCGCTCGCCGCGGAGCGCAGCTTCCTGCACGCCGAAGCCCTGCTGCGGTCGGTCGGCGTCGCACCGATGCTGGTCGCCGACCGCGTGGACCATGCGCAAGCCGACGCCATCCGGCGCGGAACCGCGCAGGTGGTCTTCGGCACCCGGGCACTCCTCGATGCCGACGTGGCATGGAAACGGCTCGGGCTCGTGGTGGTGGAGGAACGGGGTCCGTATGGGACCGTGACGGGCGCGCACCTGGCCCAGGGCAAGGGACCGCGGCCCGACCTGCTGGTCACGACCCGCGTGCCGATTCCCTCGAGCCTGACCTTCACGGTTTTCGGAGACCTGGACCTCTCCGTGATCCGCCGGGCAGAGCCGCCCCGGTGCGTGGCCACCGTCCTGCCGTCCACCGAGCGCCAGGAGGCCTACCGACGGGTCCGGGAACAGGTGAGCGCCGGCCGCCAGGCCTTCGTGGTGCTCCCTGTCCGGGAAGGCCGGGACCTTCTTGGGTATGCCGACGCCATGCGCATGGCCGAGGCGCTCCAGGGTGACCTGCTGGAGGGCTGTCGCATCGGTGTCTACAGCACCGACATGACACGCGAGGAGCGAAGTCGTGCCTTCGATGATTTCCAGCGGAGGCGGATCGACGTGCTCGTCTGCACGACCTACATCGAGGACGCCCCCACCGTGGCGAACGCCACGCAGATGCTTGTCGAGTACGCAGACCTCCACGACGCGATCCGCCTGCACCGACTGCGGGGACATGTGGGGTTCGGCAACCGGGCCGGTGCGAGCTATTTCGTCCTCTCGGATGCACCTGCAGCGGGGAGCCCGGAGCGCGTGCAACGGGTGGCCGCAGAGCAGGACGGCTTCCGGCTTGCGGAGCTCGACCTCCATGCGCGTGGTGCCGCTGCATTGCTCGGAGATCGGGCAGCGGAGATGCCCGAGTTCCACTGGGCGGCGCCCGAGGCCGACCGTGAGTTGCTCCTGCGGGCGAGAGAAGAGGCAATGAAGCTCATCTCCAACGACGGCTCCCTCCGGCGGGTTCCGGCGCTTGCGGCCGCAGTCACGGCACGCTGGGGCGAGTGGTTGGGGCAGGCCATCCCGGAACCTTCGCCCCGAGGTGGTGGCGAGGGACGCAACCGTCGGAGGCGCCGCCGGCGGCGGCGCTGAGGAAACGACATGCCGGCACAGGTCCAGCAGATCGACATCGATGCATCTCCCGACCGGGTCATGGCCGTGATCACGGATTTCCCGAACTATCCGGACTTCCTGCCGGAAATGCGGTCCGTGGATGTGCTCCGTGCAACGCCAGGGGAGTGGGAGGTTCGGTTCACGGTGGCGGTCATCCGAGAGCTCACCTATGCGATCCGTCTCGTCCAGACATCCCCTCACAGCCTGGAATGGACCCTCATCGAGGGCGCGTTCAAGGCCAATGACGGCGGGTGGGAACTCACGAGTCTCGATGATGGTGCCCGGACGCGAGCGACCTATCGGATCGACCTGCAGGTGGGCATGTTCGTGCCGGGGAACATTGTTCGGTCGCTGACGCAGCGCTCGCTGCCAGAGACACTGGAGCGGTTCAAGGCGGAAGCAGAACGACGCGCGGCGGTCGCGTTGGGCGGCGGAGTCGGAGAGGCGTGACCGGCGTCCCACCGGACCTGCAGGTGGACCTCGAGCGGTGGGTTGCTGGCGAGGCAGAGCGCGCGCTGTCCGACCTTCGATTCTCCGACGTGCGCCGCGCCGTCCAGGCCCTCTCCACCCTCTATGTCCAGAAACGCGCGGGCGGAAGGCTGGACAAACGTGCGGGGGACGGGGCGGGAAAGCGGGCGGCCTTCGCGAGCTACTACGCGCCGCTGCACTTCATGGCAACCGCGGCGGCGGCGGCTTCCCTGGGAGTGACCGAGTGTGAGGGCGTACAGGAGATCCATGACCTCGGCTGCGGAACGGGAGCCGTGGGCGCCGCGATGGCGCGGCTGTTGCCCGGCGCGCCGCGCATCTCGGGAATTGATGCGAACACAACAGCTGTCGCCGCGTGTCGGCGAACCTTCGCCGCGCTCGGCGTGCGGGGCCGCGCGCGGGTGGGTCGACTCCCCGCCGCGATGCCTCGGCTCCGGAAGGGAGCGCTCGCCGTGGCTGGCTGGAGCCTGAACGAACTCACGCCCCGCGACCGCGATGCGGTGCTGGACGCCGTCGGGTCCGGCGTTTCCCGCGGCAGTGGTCTGCTCGTGCTCGAACCGCTCTCCACGCGCGTGGTGCCATGGTGGCCGCGGCTCCAGCGCCGCTTCCCCGAGGCCCGGCTGCTCGAGCTTCGTGCACCGGTCGAGCGCCCGGACTGGGTCGCGAGGTTGGATGATGCGACACGGCTCGACCACCGAGACGCGACCTGTCGGGCGCTCTGGCTGCCGCCGCGTTGACGGAGTGGGGGAAGCGCGGCACCCGTCCCCGGATGCGCATCGTCAGTCGACCCGTTCCCGCAGGAACCGTTCTATTCGGTGGTTGATGGTCTCGGGTTGCTCGATGAGTGCTGCGTGGCTCGCGTCCGCCAGAACCATCAGCTCCGCGTCAGGAGCGCTTCTGGCAACCTTTTCGGAACACCACATGGGGGTGAACTGGTCGTTCTCGGCCGCCACGACCAGGACGGGACGTGCGATCGCGGGAAGAAGTCCCCATGCGTCGTGGTCGTTGATGGCAAGCACGGAACGAATGAAGACCCGAAGGTCGAGACTGTTGAGGTGCTCGAGGTAGGGTTCGAGGTCCTCCCGCCGGGTGTAGTAGGGGTCGACCAG
>JAYYRS010000094.1:0-4613 GCA_036126975.1 Myxococcota bacterium | reverse complement strand
CCGCTCGGGCCGGCGGGGTCGCCATCGACGCCGGAGCGATGCGCGGGCGGTCTTCCATGGCGGTGGCCCCGGTCCCGTCGGCGTCGCCGCTGCGGGCGGGGTCCACGGATGACAACGCCGACCTCGCTGCCTACACGGCGTTCGTCGACGAGTGGAGCGCGCCCGGCCGTCTGCGGGCCCCGGTGGATCGACTCGACATCTCCGACGCCCGGACGATCCAGGTCACGGACCCCGTGGGGCGGCCGGTTCCGGGCGCGCGGGTGAGCGTCACGGATCTCGCCGCGGACCGCATCGTGTGGACCGGGACGACCTACGGCGACGGCACGGCGCCCTGGTACCCGAACCTGCGCGCGGGCCTCCTGGGAGAGGCGCCCGTGGACGGTTCGCTGGGCTATGCCGTGCAGGCCGAGCATGGGGGCGTCTTCACGACCCGACAGGTCGGGTCCGGGACCGACACGGTCCGGATGGTCCTGGACGAGAGCGCGTCGGGTCCGACCCAGCTGGACGTGGTGTTTCTCATCGATACCACGGGCTCCATGGGCGACGAGATCGATCGCATCAAGAGCACGCTGCTCTCCACCACGGCACGGGTCCGGTCGCTCGACGACGACGTGGACCTCCGGTACGGCGCGGTGTTGTATCGGGACATCGGTGATGAATACGTCACCCGGGCCCATCCACTGACCGGCGACATCCAGGGCTTTGACGCCGCACTGCAGGCCATCCGGGCCGGCGGCGGCGGGGACGGCCCGGAGTCCCTGAACCAGGGCCTCGCCGTGGCCGTGGACACGATGGAGTGGCGGGAGGACGCCGCCCGGCTGGTGTTCGTGGTCGCCGATGCGCCGCCCCACATGGACTACCAGGGAGACGTCACCTATGGGCGCTCCGCCCTGGCGGCCCTGCACAAGGGCATCCGGATCCACACCGTCGCGGCCAGCGGGCTCGACGACCACGGGTCCCTGGTGTTTCGACAGACCGCTCAGCTGTCCCAGGGGCACTTCATCTTCATCGAGTATGGGTCGGCCGCGGCATCGGCGGCGGACCACGGGGTGCGGGGCTCCGTCCAGTCCAACAACCTCGATGACATCCTCTACCGGAAGATCGAGGCGGAGGTGACCGGCTGGGGCGGCGACGCCGGCCTGGCCGTGCGCCACCGCCGGTAGTCAGGCGGGGAGCCCGAGTCGCTCGGCCAGCGCCGAGAACGCCGCCGCGGCGCCTGTCTCCAGTCGGAGGCGCGCCGCGGCGCTCACGCGACTGCGGCCCGGATTGATCTCGACCGTCAGCGCGCCCTGGCGCTGGGCGAGCCACATCGGGCGCGCGATGTACGGAAAGACCGCGGTGGTGCCGATGGAGACGACGACGTCGAAGGGTTGGGAGAGTGCCGACCCGTAGGTCGCCATGGCGTTTCGGGGGAGGGCCTCCTCGAACAGGACCACGTCCGGGCGGATGACGGCGCCACATTCGGGGCAGGTGGGGAGCGCATCCAGGTGGGCGTAGTCGGCGACCGTGTCGCGCCACGCGCAGGCCGTGCAGGACAGCCGGTGCACGGTTCCGTGGATCTGGACGAGGTTCTTCGATCCGGCGGCGGCATGGAGACCGTCGACGTTCTGGGTGAAGACCCAGCAGCGTGCGAGGTGGGACTCGAGGGCCGCGATGACCCGGTGGGCAGCGTTGGGCAGGGCGCCCCGGCAGGCCTGCTCGATCTGGTGGATGTAGCGCCACGTGATGGCCGGACGCGAGCGGAACATGGGGCCCGACAGCGCCTGCTCGATGGGTACGCCATCCTCGGTGTCCTTGTCCTCGTACAGACCGCCCACGCCTCGGTAGGTGGGGAGCCCGGAGTCCGCAGACACGCCCGCGCCGGTGATGAACAGCGCGGACGCCCCGGGGTGCAGCGCGTCGGCGAGACGGTCGAGATCGGACACGGCGGCGCTCGTGCAGGTGGAAGGCGGGGATGCGCCGGAGCGCTGCGATACGGAGGATGCGATGGCCCCATCCTATGCCGAGACCGTACTGCCCGTCGAAGGTCCCTACGACCTCCGGAACAGCGTCCGGGACCTCCTGCTCGGCTCCGATCCTGGTCGGGCCTGGCGAGACGGGGTGTTCTGGTTCGCCGGTCGATGGGGGGGAGAGGTGGCGACCGTGCGGGCGACCCGGGTCGAGGATGGGGTCCACGCGGCGGCGTGGGGGCCGGGCCGCGACGCCGCGCTCGCCGCGGCCCACGCGCTGGTCGGGCTGCATGACGATCCGCGGACCTTCCGGCCGGCGCACGCATTCGTCCGGGAGCTGCACGCCCGGCGGATCGGGATGCGCATCCCTCGCACGGGACAGGTCATGACGGCCCTGGTGAAGGGCGTGCTCGGTCAGCTGGTCACGACCCGGGACGCCGCGCTGGCGTGGCGAGCCGTCGTGCGCACCTACGGCGCGCCGGCACCCGGCCCCGCCGGGCTGTGGCTCGGCCCGGAACCCGTGCGCCTCGCCCGGCTCCATCCCTCCGCGCTCACCCCCCTGGGCATGCTGCGCAAGCAGGCGGAGGCCATCATCCGGGTCTGCCGGGTGGCGCCGCGGCTTGAGGAGGTCCGGGGGATGGCGCTTGGACCCGCCATGAAACGCCTGATGACCGTCCGGGGCATCGGCCCCTGGACCGCGGGCAACGTGGTCGGCCCGGCCCTCGGCAACCCCGACGCGGTCATCCTCGGAGACCTGCACCTCGCGCGGATGGTCGGGCTGTGCCTCGCGGGAGAGCCGGACGCCGACGACCGCCGCATGATGACCCTCCTCGAGCCCTTCCGCGGGCACCGCTACCGGGTGGTGCGGCTCCTCCACACCTCGGGCGTCAAGCCGCCGCGCAACGGGCCCCTCGCGGACCGGCCTTTGTCGTGGGGCGGGCCGGGGTAGAGTCCCGGCATGCCGCACGCCGCTGCCATGCCAGCCATGCTCTGGGTCTCCCTGCTCGCGGGGTGTCCGACCGAGCAGCCCGCCGATGCGCTCACCGTGGACCGGCAGGCCTATGCGGCGTCCGCCAGCATGCTGGATCAGGACCCAGCCGCCGCCGCGGAGCAGTGCACGGGCATCCGCGACACCGTCCTGGCGGGCGACTGTGCGACCTTCGCCGCCAAGGCGATGGCCCGCCGCAAGCTCGATCCCCTCCCGGTCTGCGCTGCCGTCCAGCACACCGGGTGGCAGCAGGTCTGCTACTTCGAGAGCGTCGATGCAGCCGGGCTTCATGGCGATGTGGCGATCAAGGCGTGCGACCGCGCCGGGGGCTTCCGGCAGCGCTGCCTGAGCCATGCCCTGGGCCGGGAGACCGACCGGGAGTGGCGCACCGTCGCCGCGGGGCAGGAGCAGGCCTTCATCTCCTGGATCGAGTCCCGCCTGCCGGTCTACGGACTCGACACCAAGGTCGAGAACATCCCACGGGACTTCCTCGCGCGGCGCATCGCGGACCGCATCGCGGCCAGCGCCGACGGGTCGCCGACCCGCCGCTTCGCCCGGTCGGACTGCGGCGGTGCGCCCGCGGATACCTGCAGCGAGGTCTACCGTTTCTACGTTCGCAAGCTCTTCCGCAAGCAGGACATGGGCGCGCTGTGCGCCCAGCCCATGACCCGGGAGGCCATCGAGGCCGCCGGGCTGCCTGCCTGGGAAGACGACTTCTCGGAGGACGCCCCCGAGATGTGGCGGCGTCTGTGCAAGGAACTCAAGGGCGGGGGCCGTCCCCCGCGCGGGCCACACTGAGCCCACGGAGCCACGATGACCCCTTCAATGCTGCTGCTGCTGCCCATGGCCTGGGCGGCCACCGGTTCCATCTTCGTTGAGGCTGAAGACGACGTGGGGCTGCCCGTGAAGGGCGGACAGGTGATGCTCGACGGGTTCCCCACCGGCTCGGAACTGCCCGGCGTGCTCGCCAACGTGCCCACCGGAAAGCACCGGGTCTCCGTGAAGGTCGGCTGTGGCCAGGGCGAGGCTGCGGTCACCGTGGCGCCCGAAAAGACCGCCAAGGTCTTCCTCGAACTCGAGTCGATGGACGGCTACGGCACGGTGCGGCTCAAGGGGGTACCGGACGGCGCCCGCGTGCGCTTCGACACCGACGATGTGGATGCATCGAAGGGCAGCTTCGAGTCGCCCTGCGGAACCCACGTGCTGCGCGTCTCCGCGCCCGGCTTCGCCCCGTGGGAGCAGGAGGTCGTGGTCACGGTGGACGAGTGGACCGCGGTGAACGTCGCGCTGGAGCGGGGCGACATGGCCGACGGTCGCGCAGTGGCGGCCGCCGGCGCCAGCCGGGGCGGGGACTTCTTCGAGGACGACCTGGACGATGACTTCGCGTTCGATGAGGAAGACGACTTCGGTGATGAAGACGAAGACGACGCCTTCATCGGGGGCGGAGCGGCGGCCGCCTCTTCCCTGAGCGGGGGGACCACGTCGGACAGCTTCCTCGACGAAGACGACAAGGATGGGGACGACGGCTACGTGCCGCCCTCCGTGTCCCGCGCGCTGGCGGGAGAAGACCTCGACGAGGATCCGCCCGAGGACCCGCCCGAGCCGGAGGATGAGGATGACGGAGGCGGCGCCGTCGCGGGTGCGGTGGCGGTGCCCGTGGCGGGCGAAGAGGGCGC
>JAYYRS010000093.1:0-4053 GCA_036126975.1 Myxococcota bacterium | reverse complement strand
GTCGCACCTCTCGGGTGTGCTGGTCGAATGCACTCACCGGGCCGAATCCCCACTGTTTACATGTCAAGACCTACTTTAGCGCAGATTCTGGGAATTTACCAATCGCCGCTCCGGGCCTCAGCATGGCGGAGAGGCACCAGCCTGCGACGGGGGCCGCCAAAGGCGGCGCAGCGTCGCGAGGCTGGTGCCTCCGAGGTGTGCGTCGTGGACGCTACTGGACTTCGATGTTGAACGTCACGGACACGTCGTTGGCACCGGGCAGGGTGCTCAGGCCGTCCGCAGCCATGTCTTCGGCGAGCGTGGCGGTCTTGACAGGCCGGTCGTTCTGGTAGGCCAGGTGGCGAAGCGCGACCTTGAACTCGCCGGTGCCGGCCTGGATGGTGGCAATGTCGTTCAGCAGGCCGACCGGGTTCCCATCTCCATCGACGTCCGAAGCGTCGTACTCATGGCTCACGAGCGCTTCGGGGTTCGCGCCTGTTGCAGGTCCATCAACGGCGGATCCGAAGATGAACACCTGGTGCTCGTCGGCCTCGCTCCGGATCTCGGGCGTGATGTCCTCGGCGGGGTCCTCGAGCTCGTTGAGGAAGCGCAGGGACAGCTTGTAGTCGGAGGCGCTCGAGAGCTCGATATCCTCGATCACCGGGTCGGCGTTGTCGTCGATGTCGACCCACTCGAACACGAGGTCGCCTGTGCCATCAGCGGCGCTGAAGGTCAGCTCCACGGTGGTCATCACCTCATGCTCGTGGCCGTGGTGGTCGTCGTGGCCGTCGCCGCCGGGGTCCTCGACGTCGCTGCAGGCCGTGGTGAACGCGAATGCGAGGGGAAGGATGTAGTTCCGGGTTCTCATGGTTGGCTCCTTTTTGGAACGGGGATGCTTCGGGGCCCGAGAAGGGGATTGAAGGTGGTGCCTACAGGTCGAATCCGACCCGCAGGCGAATGTCCCGACCCGGCTGGTCGGCGTAGTAGCGAAGAAGGCTGGTGTACTCGCGGTATGCGGTATCGAGCAGGTTGTGGCCTTCGATGCCCACCCGCAGGTCGCGTTTTGGCAGCGCCACCACGCTCTCTGCGGCCGCACCCAGCAGGACGTAGCCGGGGGGTGGAGGGGCGAAGTCGGCGTCGAGGTCGGTGCGAGACTGCTGCGCCACGAGCCGGGAGGTGAGCGAAAACCGGTTCTGCTGGAAGCGGCCCCGGGGACGGGGGCGGAGCGATGCGGTCAGCCGCACATTGTCGGCGGGTGTACCGATGAGCTGCTCGCCGGTCCCTGCATGCTGGGCGCGGACGATGCCGCCCCCCGCATCCAGGCCCACCAGGGCATCGGGCAACAGCGCGACGCCACCGTCGAATCCGTAGATCGTGGCGTCGATCGATTGGTACGCATAGGTCGGGTAGGTGCCGCGAATGGTCACGTCGTAGTGCAGGCTGCCGTCTGCGTTCCGCTCGGGCGAGAAGTAGATGTAGTCATCCACGTAGCTGCCGAAGGCGGACGCCTCCGCTGTGAGGCCGGCAGCGCGGAGACCGACCGTGGTCGACCCGGACCAGGAGGTCTCGACCCCGAGGGTGGGGTCGCCGAGCGCATAGACCGGGAAGGTCGGAGCACTCCCGATGAGGTAGAGCTCGTCCACGTTCGGAAAGCGGCTCGCGGATGAGAGATCCATCTTCAGGTCGACGTGCTCGGGCACAATATGGAAGAGGCCCCCGACCGTGAACGTCCCGGCGTCATACCGGGCCGGGCAGCGCGCATCGTTGTCTTCGTCAAGGGTGCAGTCATCCGGGCCGAGCGTCTCTCGGCGCTCATGGCGTTGGTAGCCGAGCCGGTCGATGAAGGCGGTCCGGTGCAGGCGGTCGTAGCGAGCTGCCACCTCGAGGTCGAAGCGGTCCCACGAGGCCCGCTCGAAACCGAACAGGCCGCCGGACACGCCCCGGTAGTTCGGCGTGAGCGTGAGCCCGTAGTACACGTTCTCCTGGAAGATCCCCTGCAGCCCCAGGCCGCCTTCCAGGGCGGCATTTCGGACCGGTCGGACCGGGTGGGTGTAGAGCGCATCCAGCGAATGCGTCCGCAGGATGAAGTCGAACTGGGAACCCGTGATGTACCCGCGGACCTCGTCATACTCCTCGCGATGATTGTGCTGGAATGCGTAGGTCAACTCGATCGTGCCGGCGCTGCCGCTGTCGAGCACGTGCAACGACACCACATCGTGGGTGACGTCCTGGTAGGGGCGGTCGATGTCGTAGGTGGTCGTCCAGAGATACGCCGTCACGGGCTGGTCCGCGTCCAGCTGGGCCTCGAAGTCGCTCGGGGTGCCATGCTGGACGCCGTAGAAGACTCCGGCCCGGTAGTCGTAGTGGTGCCAGCCGATCCTGGCCTGGCCGCTGCCCCAGCGCCATCCGGCCGCCACGCCGCTGTTCCACTGCTCGCTCGCGGTGTTGCCGATCACGTAGTCGGGTGCGGAGAGGTTCGCGCCGCGGGCATAGTTGCCTTCGGCGCGAATCGTCAGGTCGGGGAGCGCTTCCGGCACGTAGTCCAGGCGGACTGCGCCATAGGGCCGCTGGCCGTTGGACGCATAGGACGCGAGCGCGCGGCCGCCTACGCCCGGGTCGCGCCGGAGCGCGGGCGGAGAGACCAGGATCACGCCCCCGATGGCATCGGGACCGTAGCGGGCCCCCGCGGCACCCCGGATGACGGAGATCTCGCCCGCCGCGAACGGGTCGATCTCCGTGGCGTGGTCGGGCCCCCACTTCTGGCTCTCGTGCCGGACCCCGTCGTAGAGCACGAGAAGGCGTCTCTCCTGCTGTCCGCGGATGATCGGCTTCGACGCATCGGTGGTGCCGCCAGCGACGGACACCCCGGGCACTGCCGACAGCGAGACGGCGAGGTCCTCTCCGGCACTCCGCTCGAGGGCGTCGGCGTCCAGCGTGGTCCGGGCCTGGGTGCCCTCATGGTCGAGGTACTCCGCATGGACGATGATCTCCCCGGCCACGTCCTCTCCGCCTGGAGAACCGTCATCGGGAGGCGTGAAGTCGAAGGTCACGCGGGTGGTGACGCCGATTGGGGCGCCGCCCTGCGTCGCGGGGGCGAACCGGAGGGACCGGGCGGCTTCGACCGCAGCCTCCGCGAAGACCGGCGGCCCGGCTTCAAATCGCACGGCGAGCACGGCGCCGTCGGGTCCGACATCGACAAGGACGGATACCTGCCCGGCGCGTCGCGTCTCAAGGGCCTCCGCTGGGTAGGTAGGCGAGGCCTGGCGCAGCAGCTGGGGCGGAATGACGGAGACGGCACCAGGTCGGTCCGGCGCTGCGGCGTGAGCCGGCGATGCGCAGGACGCGCACATGCAACTGCATACGCAAACAAGGACGAGGCCCATGGACGGACCGCCGCAGCACGCCGGGCTTGGAATGTCGTCCGTCAAAGCCTGGTCCGAAAGAGCCCCGCGGCCATGGTGCCTGATGGTCCGTCGACACGCAGCGCGTCGGGCGCACATGGAATGGTACGCGTCATGATTCAGGCGGGGAGTGGCGCTGTGGTGGTGGGCATACGAAAGGTGCAAGGGCGGGCGGCAGTGCCCTGCAGGGCTCATATGACCACCCGCCCCCTATTGCAACTCAGTCGTATCTGGACGAGTGGGGCAGCCGGGGGGATGCCCCGCCCCCGGGCGGGGGGCCGCCATCGGGAGATCATCCAGCCGCGCCCCGGCGCCTGGAATCCCGTCGTCATGTCTGGCCAAGACCGCCCGGCGTGTCCCTGGGCGGGCGACGTCCCGGCCGCTGGTCGAGTGAATCGGTGACGCGAGCCGCATCCCCGGTGTCGTCTGCCTGCAGGACTTCGACAGGAGGGCCGAGCGCGTCGGGTACGCGGTCCGACGACCGGGCTGGCGTCTTTGGGGCCGTGGTCCCAGCCGTTGCCTGGTACGCCCCGGCATCGCCCGCCACGGGGCTGCGCCGCGCGCCCGCGATCTAGCGGATGTAGACCGTGTAGCGCCAGCCCGCGGTGAGGATGTCGGCGGTGTTGCCGGACGTGCAGCACGACTTGGTGTCGTACCAGTTCGCCCAGTTGCC
>JAYYRS010000092.1:0-2736 GCA_036126975.1 Myxococcota bacterium | reverse complement strand
TTGTGGTCACCACGAAATGACGGCCGCCGGCCCTCCCGGCCGGGTACGGGATTGGTGGTGGCGTGGCCCACTCCGATGACATCGCGCAACTCCGTCGGGCAGTCAACGCGGACCCGCGAACCCTGCGGTTCGTCCAGCTGGGCGAAGCCCTCCACGCGGCGGGTCGGCTTGACGAAGCCGAGGCGGTTCTCGAGAGGGGCCTGACGGTTCACCCAGGCTTGAACCGGGCTCGCCTGGCCCAGGCCTGCCTGTGGGCGGAGACGGACCGGCAGCCGGCGGCGCTCCAGGTGCTGGAGGAGCTGTACCCACGGGACCCAGGCAACGTCCGCCTTGTGGCCCTGTATCTGCGACTCCTGGTCGACGCAGGACGCCATGACGAGGCACGGGTTGTCCTGGGCCACGCGGACATCGTGGGCGTGCCGCAGTCCGAACGGGATGAGGCATTGGCGCGCCTGGATGCGGCATCCGCTCCCGGAGCGGCCGCAGGCGGCAGCGGGGCCTTGGACCCGCAGGAAGGCCGTTCATCGCCGGAAGAGACCAGCACCCCCGGCGGTCGTCTCGGCGTCGCCGGTCCTCGAGAGGAGTGCGGGGTCGCTGATGCCTTCGCCGTTCCCGTGATTGCATTGCGGCTCGAGCGGGCAGGGAGGCTGTCGGCAGCACTCGACATCTGGAAGCAGCTGGCGGAACAATGGCCGGACCGCGCCGACATCGCCGGACGCGTCGCGGACCTTCGATTCCGCGTCGAGCTGGGGGCCGAGACGCTTGACGGCGAGCTCCTCGCCTTTGGTCTGCCTGCGCCCCCGCCGGAGGCTGCGCGCCCGATGCTGCTACGGTGGCGGGACGCGCTCAAGGAGGAGTCTTGAACGAGCCGCTCGCTGTTGTCGTATTGCACGGTCCGAATCTCGATCTCCTCGGGATGCGGGAGCCGGACATCTACGGTTCTGCCAGCCTTGCAGACGTCGATGCGCGGCTGGATTCCCTCGCCTCGTCCCTTGGCGTCCACCTGTCCCATCTGCAGAGCAACCACGAGGGGGTTCTCGTGGACCGGATCCACACGGCCCGAAGCGATGGTTCGGCGGGAATCTTGATCAACGCCGCCGGCCTCACCCACTCGTCAGTGGTTCTCCGAGACGCGCTGGTGGGTGTCGGGCTGCCGTTTGTCGAGGTGCACATCTCGAACGTCCACGCGCGCGAGCCGTTCCGACAGCGCAGCCTGCTGGCGGACAAGGCCGTCGGCACCGTTGCCGGTTTTGGAGTGCAGAGCTACAGCCTGGGTCTGCGGGGCCTCGTGGCCCACCTCCGGAGCGCGTGAAGCGACCGGTGAACTCCGGCGGTGCCGGGCAGGCGGGTTCGTCCCGCGAGGAGCGGTCATGGAGCTGAAGCGGATCGAGTCCCTGCTCGGGATGATGCAGGAGTATGGCCTTGCCGAGCTGGAGCTCGAAGAGGGAGAGGACCGCGTGCTCCTGCGGATGCCCACCGCAGCGCCCGTGGCGGTCGCGCCCGCGGCCGTGTCGGCGGCCCCCATCGCGGCCCCTGCTGCGGGCAGCTCGCCCGCAGCGGAAGACGGCCACGTCGTGAAGGCGCCGATGGTCGCGACATTCTACCGTGCCGCAAAGCCGACAGCGCCGCCCTTTGTCGAGGTCGGCGACACCGTGGCCGCTGGGCAGGTGCTCTGCATCCTGGAGGCCATGAAGATGATGAACGAGATCGAGGCGGAGGTCGGCGGCAAGGTCGCCGAGATCCTGGTGGAAAACGGGCAGGCCGTACAGTTCGGTCAGCCACTCTTCCGCATCGTCTAGCCCCCATTGCGGCCAAGCGGTTCCACAGTGGACTGCCGCCGACCGGAGCCCACCGGTGTTCCAGAAGGTCCTGATCGCAAATCGCGGAGAAATTGCTCTGCGCATCATCCGCGCTTGCCGCGAGCTCGGAATCCGCACCGTCGCCGTCTACTCGGAAGCGGACCGGAACGCCCTGCACGTACGCTTCGCCGATGAAGCCGTGTGCATCGGTCCCGCCTCGGCCACGCTGTCGTACCTGTACATCCCGAATGTGATCAGCGCAGCGGAGGTGACCGGCGCGGACGCGGTCCATCCCGGGTACGGGTTTCTTGCAGAGAACGTGAGCTTTGCCGATGCGGTCCGCAAGCACGGCCTCACGTTTATCGGTCCGAGTTGCGAGCACCTGACCGCGTTCGGAGACAAGCTGTCCGCAAAGGCTGCCGCGCGGGCGGCCGGCGTACCCCTTCTGCCAGGGAGCAAGGGCGCCGTCGCAGACGTCGACGAAGCCGCCGAGGTAGCGGCGGTCGTCGGCTACCCGGTGCTGGTCAAGGCCGCATTCGGCGGGGGTGGCAAGGGGATGCGCGTGGCGACCGACGAAGCCGCGCTGCGAAGGGTGTTCGAGTTGACCAGCGCGGAGGCACTCGCTGCCTTCGGAAACGGCGCCATGTTCATCGAGCGATTCCTGCCTGCTCCCAGGCACGTCGAGGTCCAGGTCGCTGGGGACGCGTACGGAAATGCTATTCATGTGGGCGAGCGGGACTGTACGCTGCAACGTCGTCACCAGAAACTGGTTGAGGAAGCGCCCGCGCCCAATCTTTCGGACGACCTGCGGGCGCGCATCCGAGATGCGGCCGTGCGTCTCACGGCGCACTCGGGCTACGTCACGGTCGGGACGTGCGAGTTCCTTGTCGAGGGAGACGAATTCTTCTTCCTCGAGGTGAATCCCCGTATCCAGGTC
>JAYYRS010000091.1:0-14744 GCA_036126975.1 Myxococcota bacterium | reverse complement strand
GATCGTGGTGCCCGGCGCCGCCTTCGCGAGTGCCGGCGCCAGCGCCGCACCGGTGCCAAGTCCGGTTCCCCAACGGGACTCCTGCAGATACAGCTTGATCCGTGGCGGTGCTCGGGGGTCGTCAAAGCCGACCGCGACCACCAGCTCGCCCCGGCCGAGTTCCTGCCGCAGGGCCAGCGCCGAGCCGAGGTCGTACCGCCCCGGCATGGCGTCGACCATGCACCGGAGTGGCGCGAGCATCCCGCTCTCCTCGTACCGGTCGGAGATGGCAACACCCCAGGCGGGGCGACCAGCACTGCAGGCCAGATAGGCGTCGTACTTGAGCGAGGCATGCTCGGGCTGCACGGAATCCGGAAGCGCCTGCGGCCGGTCCAGGAACTCCCAGAGCGGTCCACTCTGGGGATGACCGCCGCCCAGCGATTCCATCCGGCGCAGGAGTTGGAGGGTACCCGCGAGGTGCGCCCGAGGCGGCGGCATCTGCACCCGGCTCACCGGCCCATCCGCCGCGGTGTCGCTGCGTAGCGCTTCAGGATGCCCTTCAACTCGTCCGGCCCGAAGGCCGGCCAGAGGGAGCAACTGAAGTGCAGCTGGGCCTCTGCGATCCACCAGAGCATGAATCCCGCCGACAGGTGGGGCTCACCCCCCGTCCGGACCACGAGGTCGACGGGCGGGAGTCCCCCGGTCCACAGCGCAGCCTCGAAACGCCGCCGGTCTCCGCCCGCGGCGGCAGCCGCCGCAAGAATCTCCTCGCGGCCGTCGTATCCCATCAGGATCACCAACCGGCGAGGCCCCGGACCGGCGGCCGCCTCTGCTGTCGCCACTGCAGGCGCCAGCGACGGGCACAGGTCCGCCCAGCGACCCGCGATCCGAAACGCTGCCTGGTGCTCACCCAGCAAGCCGGGAAGTTCCGTCTCCATCCAGCCACGCAGCGCATCCACGATGGTTCCGACCTCCTCGGCGCCGCGCCCCAGGAGGTTCGCCGGCGAGCCCCACCAGAAGGTGACGGCCTCGACCCCCGAATCCCAGGCGGCTGCCACGACCGGTCCGACGCGGTGGATGCCTGCGACATGCCCTTCCGGTCCCGGGCGTCCCTGGCGACGCGCCCAGCGACGGTTGCCGTCGGGGATCAGTGCGAGATGGCGCGGAGTTGACACCGGCCCAACCTACCCCAGCTCCCTGCGCCGGCGGGGTCCGGAGACCGAACAACGGTGCGGGTGCCGAGCCTGCGGCAGATGCGCAGGGGATCGGAATCCAGTCATGGGGGCCGGTCACCGCTTCCCATTCCCCCGGCACGGCGACATTCACGGGCTCGTCACTGGACAAATACCGACCATTAAGTAGATAAATGGACCGGAGCGGTCATGCGTTCAAAGGTCCCGTCAGCCCTGCCCATCCTCGCCTTCGCCTTCGCCTGCTCGTCTGGCGCCGGGCCCGCTGAGGATGACGACGCGGGAGAGGTTGCGCTCCGCGCGCTGTCCGACTGGCCGGACTTTCCGGCCGAGCGCGATTTCGCCGTACTCCTGCCCCTGCAGGAGGTCCCGGTGGTTCCTGCAGGCACCCGGCTTCCTGGTGGGGACGCAGCACTCCCGAAGGCCTGGCTTGAGGCCGTGGCCGATGCCTACGAACCCACGATCGTGGAGGATGGCTTCGGAGAGGAGAACGGCTATCGGGACTGGCGCCTCGTGTCCGTTCGGGTGTCGCCTTGCTCCCCGGTCGCCCGGTCGCCCGCGCTTGCACCCGCTTCGGTGTGCTGGCCGGTCGTGCGGCTCGTCTGGCAGCCCGTGGTCGATTTCATGCGCCGTGGCGGCGTACAGATCGACGCATGGGCCGACGACCGGGCAATCCATGCGATCTATCCGGTCCAGCCCCGCGATTCGACGGGCCGCCGGGTGGATTCGACGGCGTTGCAGCGGGTCCGGTCCAGCCTGGACGCCGGCCAGCCCTACTCGGCGCTGTCCGCCTCGGCGCAGGCCGCATTCGAATACAGCCGGGACCGCACGACGGCGTGGCTGCTCGGTGCCCTCCTGGACCTGCGAGACCCGAGCCTCCCTGTCGGGAGCTGGGACGGAATCGATGACCGCCCCGAACTCACCGGCACGGAAGGGCAGCAAGCGGCGTTCGCTGCTCGCCTGTCAGGCTTTCTGTCCCAGACAGCGACGGCCCGCGACCTCCGTGAGCTCACCGCGTTCAGCCTTCCGGCCGGACGCCACCCGTCCGTGGATGACGCGTGGGTGTTCGTGCAGTTCATCAGTGACGGGAATGGCCTCGAGCGAAAGAGCCTCGAGGTGTTCTCGCGCAGCAGCGGTGAACTGCTGCTGGACTACGGACCGGACCAGGACGCGGGTCAGACCCGGGAGTCACCCGCTGTCGAGGCGGCGCTCGACGCAGATCCCGACGGAGAGCTGCACGACACGGTTGTGCGATCCTCTTCATCCGTCAACGACATCGCCGACCTGATCGCAGACCCAGCGCAGGTCTTCGTTCCCAACACCACCTGCGCGACCTGCCACCGGCTCAACGGCCTGCGCTTTGACTTCCATTCCCTGTCCCACTTCGAGGACAACGCCCACACCGTGTCCCCGCGGGTCGAAGCCGACGTCGCCTGGGAGCGCGCATGGACGGACGCCTGGCTCTCCGGCTCGTCGTCGACCGGCGGGCGCGATTCCTCCGGTGCGGCACACGAAGGCGGCACCGGAGACGGAACGAGCACCGGGGGGGACGCCGATTCGCGGGGAGAACCCAACGACACCATCGAGGCGGCCACGCCCGTTCGTCTGCCGCTCGACGCGCGGTTCGAAGTCACGGCAGGAGACCAGGACCTCTACGCGCTCGACCTCCCGTCCGAGCAACTCGTCACGGTGTCGATCGCGTTCTCCCACGAAGCCGGGGACCTCGACCTCGCATTGGTCGATTCCGACGGGAACACCCTCGCTGAATCGACCTCCACGGAGGACGAGGAGACGCTCAGCCGGGTTCTTCCCGCCGGCCGGACCCTCATCTGGGTCTACGGATTCGACGACGCGACCGGAATCTACCGACTCCGGATCGACTAGCGGCCCCGCCCACATCGGCCCCCTGCGACCGCACCCGCACGGCGCCCCCTCTCGCGGGCCTTCCGCCAGACACAACAAGGCCGGGCGTGGTGCCCGGCCTCGTACGTCCTACGCCATGACGTGACGGTTCAGCGTCCGCCGCGTCGCTTCGCCATGCGCTTGGCCTTCTTGCTGGTGCCGCCCTGCCGGGCCTTGAGCTTGGGGTTGCTCTTGCTGAGCAGGTAGGTCTTGCCGCGCCGCCGGACGATCTGGGTATCGTCCGCCGCGTTCTTGAGGCTCTTGAGTGAGTTGACGACCTTCATGTTCGTTCTCCTACCAGCTGGCCTTCTTGATTCCGGGGATGTCGCCAGCGAGGGCGAGCTCCCGGAATGCGATCCTGCTCACGCCGAATGCGCGGAGGAAGCCGCGGGGTCTCCCCGTCACGTGGCAGCGGTTGCGGACGCGGGTCTTGCTGGAGTTGCGGGGGAGCTTGGCGAGCGCGGCGGATGCCGCCTGCTTGTCTTCGCCGCTGGCGTTCGCGTCCTTCATGACGGCCACGAGAGCCGCCCGCTGGGCTGCGTACTTCTCTACGGTCGCGCGCTTCTTCTTCGCGCGCTCGATCATGCTCTTCTTGGCCATCTGTCGGCTCCATCAAGGTGGGTGGACGGTCTGCGCGCGGGTGTCGCATCACGTCGGCCACCCCCTCTATTGGAGAGCACCGTCGTTTTCAACCATGGGATCGAATCTTTCTGGCACGCGGGCCGGTGAGGCAGCCTCCTCCATCGTTTGTCGCGGGGATTCCACGGTCTGCGGAACCCGCGCCTCGTTCCCGGTTGTCGGTCGGCGCCGTGTACACTCGGCCTCGCTCGGCGCGACCGGCGCAGGCACCGGTCCGGCGGATCGGGCTCGCTCTGCTCCAGACGCCTCGGCGCGAGGACATGAGATGGCGCGTTGGTTCCGGGTGATCCAGGACATTGGTGTTCGTGAAGGTCTCGACGGCTTCGACGCACGCCGGGTCCGGCTCCTCAACTCGCTGTGCGTCCTTGGGGTGTCTGCGTCCATGGTCAGCCTGCCGTGGATCTTCGTCCAGGAGAATCTCCAGGGCCTCTGGGGCAACCTGCTGAGTCAGCTGGGTCTCCTCGGCGTTCTCGCGCTGCAGCACAAGGGCTGGTACCGGACCGCTGCCATGGCGATCACCCTGACCGGATTGCTCGGGGTCTGCCTCCAGGTGCTGATCTTCCCGGACACGTGGGGAATCCACTTCTGGCTGCTTCCGCTGTCGCTCCTGCCCCAGGTGCTGTTCTTTCGCGACGAGGCTCGACTGCCCGGGATCCTCAGCGGGCTCATGTTCATCGCGTTCTGCGCGTGCGTACTCCACACCGGGGGTCGCGATGGACACGAAGCCCCGGTGATGGCAGCACAGATCCTCTCTTCGCTGACCCTCGTTCTCATCGGCGGCGCAGTCCGCCAGGCCAGCACGGAGGCCGAGCGGGAGGCACTCGCGCAATCCGAGCGGGCAGACGCCATCCTGCACATGAGCCTTCCGCCCGCTGCGGTGGCCCGCCTCAAGTCCGGTCGACAGCCGCCCTTCGAGGTGTCGAACGATGAGTGCACGATCCTGATGGCAGACATCGTGGGTTTCACCAAGCTTGCCTCGTCGGTTCCACCACGTGAGCTCATCGTGATGCTCGACCGCATCTTCGCCCGCTACGACGCCTGCGCGGAGGCGCATGGCCTGGAGAAGCTCAAGACCATCGGCGATGCCTACATGATCGCAGCAGGCGCACCGGAGCCGCTGGAAAATCATCCCGATGTCGTCGCCTCCCTGGCCCTCGACCTCGTCCACGCCACGCGGGAGCTCGCGGTCGAGCTCGACATCCCGCTGGAGGTCCGGATCGGGATCCATACGGGCGTGGCCTGGGGCGGCGTGATCGGACAGACCCGGATCGCGTTCGACCGGTGGGGGGACACGGTCAATGTCGCTTCGCGCATGGAGCGACACGGCGTCCCCGGTCGAATCCAGCTCACCGATGACACCGCACGGCTCCTGGACCCGCGATTCGTGCTCGAAGAGCGGGGCGTCATCGCCGTGAAGAATCGTGGAAAGGTACTGACGCACTTTCTCGAGGGCGTCCGTGAGTCGGTACCGGCGCCCTGACAGCGACCTCGACGTGCTTGCGCGCGACGGACGCGGGGGCCGCAACACGATTGACATCGCCTGGGCGGCCGCCATGCGGCACACTGTTCGTGCTTCTACGAAGAACGAGCCGTGGCGATGTACCGGACACAGAGACCCAAGGATGCCCATCGACCGGTTGGCGAGCCGATGGGTCCTGTGCTGTCCCAGCCCAGCCATGGCGGACCCATGGGCGAGGGCAACGCCGCCATGCAGGCGCGCCTCTTCGGAGGCGCCGGCGCCGATCAGGACATGGCTCGGTTCCCGGGAATGGACCAGCTCCTGATCGACGTCCGGGGACAGCCGCTGATCGCTACGAGCGTCGACCAGTTCATGATGACCAACCTGTATGCGGCGATGGTGCGATTGGTCGAGCGGGAGAAGTGGGACTCCGAATTCGCCGCCTCCTGGCTCGGGCAGGCGGTCGTGGAGACCGGGAAGAAGGATCTGGAGCAGCTGGATGTGGTCGAGCGCGGCAGCGGCGCTGGGCGCGGCATGTTCCAGTACACCGGCGCCCGTCGGCGCCCCTACGACCGGGCGAGGGCGCGCGCACTTCGGAACGGGGAAGACGTCAATGACATCGACTGGCAGATCGACTACGCGCTCGAGCAGGACAATCCCCACATGGACCTGGACCGGATGCGAGAGGGCCTGACCAACCCCGACCGGAACTACCGCTTCAACCGCAGATGGGGCACCGCGACCGGCCTCAGCCCGACCGGCCACCGCTACCCGGACCGTTTTTCCGATGCGAACGCACTGATGTCGGCCTACGGCGATGACCGGATCGGCGGCTACTCCCGGGCCCTCACCGGGGAGTATACGCGGCCCGGTACGCCGCACATGGACCGGCGGCTCGCCGCGTCAAAGCGGATTCTCAGCATGTACCGGCAGGCGGTTCGCAACCGACAGCTCCTCCACGGACCGCGCATGGTCTGACGCCAGGCAGGGGCTCCCGGCAGTCCTGGCCGACGGGTAGGTGGCGCCCCCGTCCGATGCCGACCGGCGTGCGGTAGCGCCCACAAACCGGAGGACCCGGCCGCGTGGCCGAGACCGACCCGCGGGCTCGTCTGGTAGCGTGCGGTCATGTTGAACGAAGGCTTGTGGTTGATGCTGGTGGGGATGGGGACGGTATTTGCGTTCCTGACCCTGCTCGTTGGGTTCATGCACGCGTCGGCCGCGGCGTTCGGTTCGTTTCCGGACGATCCATCTCCCGACCCGAAATCCGTCCCCGACGACGAAGAGCTGGTGCTGATCGCGGTCGCGCTGGCCGTGGCCGAGAAGGAGAGGGCATGACCCGACACGTAGCCGTGATGAACACCGCATTCCGCGACGGTTTCCAGTCGTGCGTGGGTGCGCGTGTCTTCACCGACGACTTCCTGCCGGCACTGGAGGCCGCACTCGAGGCAGGCTTCACGCATTTCGAGGCGGGAGGCGGAGCCCGCTACCAGGTGCCCTACCTGTACTGCGGGGAGGATGCCTTCGACATGATGGACCGGTTCCGTGCGACGACGGGCCCCGACGCCAACCTCCAGACGCTCGCCCGCGGGGTGAACGTGGTCGGCCTGGACAGCCAGTCCAGCGACATCATCGAGCTTCACGCGCAGCTGTTCAAGAAGCACGGGATGACCACCATCCGGAACTTCGATGCACTGAACGACTGGCGCAACCTGGCCTTCAGTGGGCGATGCATCATCGAGGCCGGACTCCGGCACGAGGTCGTCGTCGCGCTGATGGGTCTGCCGCCCGGGGTGCGCGGGGGTCACACCTCTGAGTTCTACATTGGCGTACTGCAGGACATTCTTGACAATGATGTCCCCTTCTCCTCGGTCTGTTTCAAGGACGCGTCCGGGACGACACCGCCGCAGGTCATCTACGAGACCGTGAAGGAAGCGCGCAGGCGACTGGGTGAAGACATCCACCTGCGGGTCCACTCCCACGAGACTGCGGGCATCTCGATCGCGCAGTACCGTGCGGCCCTGGATGCCGGAGCAGACGGCATCGATCTGTCCATGGCACCCATGAGCGGCGGCACTGCCCAGCCGGACGTCGTCACGATGTGGCAGGCGCTGCGGGGCACGGACTTCGACCTTGGGGTCGACATCGACAAGGTTCTCGCGGCAGAGGAGGTCTTCAAGGAGTGCATGAAGGACTACTTCCTGCCCCCCGAGTCCCGCGCTGTCGAGCCGCTCATCCCGTTCTCGCCGATGCCGGGCGGGGCGTTGACTGCGAACACGCAGATGATGCGCGACAACGGCATGCTCGACAAATATCCTGCCGCGATCCGGGAGATGCGCGAGGTGGTGTCGCTGGGAGGCTTCGGCAGCAGCGTCACACCCGTGAGCCAGTTCTACTTCCAGCAGGCCCTCAACAACGCGATCTTCGGTCGCTGGCAGCGGATCGCCGAGGGCTACGGCAAGATGGTGCTCGGCTATTTCGGGAAGACGCCGCGGGAACCCGACCCGAAGGTCGTGGCGCTGGCGGCGGAGCAGCTCGGCCTCGAACCGACGACCCGCGATCCCCGCCTCATCAACGACGAAGACCCGACCAAGGGGCGGGATGCCGCGGCAGCAAGGCTGGACGAGGCGGGGCTCCCCCACACCGAAGAGAACATCTTCATCGCCGCCAGCCTCAAGGAGAAGGGGATCGCCTTCCTCCAGGGAAGGGGGGACGTTGCCGTCCGCAAGAATGGTCCCGAAAAGGCGACCGCAAGAGGCCCAACGGGACCGAAGCCCTCGTCCTTCCGCGTTCATGTCGGCGGTCGCGCATTCGATGTCGAGGTGCGCGACGGCAGGGCGGTGATCAACGGCAGGACCCTCGACTACCGTGTCGAGGCGGGACCAGGCGGCGACACGCAGGCGGCGCCCGCTGCTTCAGCGGCGGAGCCCGTGAACGCCCAGATGCCGGGCAAGATCCTCAAGCACCTCGTCTCGGTCGGCCAGCAGGTCGCCGAGGGAGACGCGCTGCTTCTCATCGAGGCCATGAAGATGGAGATGGAGGTGGCTGCGCCGCGGGCCGGTCGGGTTGCTGCGATCCCGGCGGATGAAGGCCAGCAGGTGGCGGCAGGCGAGCCACTTGTGCTGCTGTCATGACGGAACTCTCCGCACTCGTCGCCAGCACGGGCGTCGCGAACTTCGGCCTGGGTCAGCTCGCCATGATCGGTGTGTGCGGCCTGCTCCTGTACCTGGCCATCGCGAAGGAGTTCGAGCCGCTGCTGCTCCTCCCCATTGGATTCGGCGGCATCCTCGCCAACATCCCGATCGCGGGCATCGGCGGCCCGGAGGGATTTCTCGGGATCATCTACGAGGCAGGCGTCGCAAACGGCCTCTTCCCTCTGCTGATCTTCATGGGCGTGGGCGCGCTCACGGACTTCTCGCCGCTCATCGCCCATCCGAAGACCGCCCTGCTCGGGGCCGCTGCCCAGTTCGGCATCTTCGCCACCGTGCTCGGCGCCATCGCGCTCACCGGGACGGGCGCCGTGGACTTCTCGATCCAGGACGCCGCTGCAATCGGCATCATCGGAGGGGCCGATGGTCCCACGGCGATCTTCCTGGCGAGTCGGCTGAGTCCAGATCTGCTGGGCGCCATCGCCGTGGCCGCGTACTCCTACATGGCCCTCGTGCCGATCATCCAGCCGCCCATCATGCGGTTGCTGACCACCGACGAGGAGCGCCGTCTCCCCATGACGCAGCTCCGGCCGGTGAAGCGCGTCGAGCGCATCGCCTTCCCCCTCCTGGTACTCGGACTCTGCATCGTGCTGCTGCCCGATGCCACACCCCTGATCGGCGCCCTGTGCTTCGGAAACCTCCTCGCGGTCAGTGGCGTCGCCGAGCGTCTCGCCGGCGCGGCGCGCAACGAGCTCATCAACATCGTGACCATCCTGCTGGGACTCGCGGTCGGTTCGAAGCTCGCGGCGGACAAGTTCCTCACGACCGAGACCCTCGGGATCCTCGGGCTGGGCCTCGTCGCCTTCTGCATCGGCACGGCATCGGGCGTCCTCCTGGCCAAGGCCATGAACCTGGTCAGCCGGCAGAAGATCAACCCGCTCATCGGCGCGGCCGGGGTGAGCGCCGTGCCGATGGCAGCGCGGGTCGTGAACAAGGTCGGGCAGGAAGCGGACTCCCGGAACATGCTGCTGATGCATGCGATGGGTCCAAACGTGGCGGGGGTGATCGGCTCGGCGGTCGCCGCAGGCGTCCTGCTGGCGCTGGTCGGCTGATTCCGCTCCGTGGATGGCCCAGGCGCCTGCGGTGTGCCTGCGGCAGCTGCCCTGCGGCGCGGACCTCGCGCGCCACGAGTCAGTCCATTGCGGTGAAGAATTCCCACATCAGCTCTGCGGCCGAGAAATCATCCCGGGGCGCATTCGTGGGCCATCGGTGCCGACCGCCATCGATTTCGACCAGCTGCACGGGCGCGGCACCGGACTCCGTCCGCCAGTGATGCAAGATGTACGTGCTGCCGTCTTCCGCGTCCGAGACGGTCGTGGCTTCGTACTGATCGGCGCCATGGAGCGCGGCGAACACGCCCACCGAGTCCAGCGTGCCGAGATAGCCCCCGCCCGTGTAGTCCGGGTCCCCATCCCACAGCGTGGTGCGGTCGGCATTGCCGTGGATGTGGAGCACCGAAGGGACCGGGTCCGGGCTGCAGGATTCCGCGAGCCAATTCATCATGCAGCCGGTCACGGAGGCCGCAGCTGCAACCAGGTCCGGGGCTTCGCAGACAAGCCGATAGGTCATGTCTCCGCCGTTGGACATGCCCGTCACGTAGGTGCGGCCGAGGCCCTGGTCATTCTGGACCAGCTCGACCACCGTTCTCACGAATCCGACGTCATCGACGTCGTCATTGCCGCAATAGCCGACGTTCCAGCACCGCACGCTTCCGGCCCGGGAGGCCTCCGGGTACACCACGGCGACCTGCTGTCGATCAGCCAGGGCATTCAGCTGCGAGTAGCCTTCGATGACCGCCGCGGAACTCCCGTACCCGTGCAGGGCGACGATCAGGGGGGCACCGGGCTCGAGGCCGGGCGGAAGATACAGCCGGAACCGCCGCTCACGGCCCTCGTACGCAAGGTCGTGCGCACCGGATTGCAGCACCCGGGGTGCGGCGCCCGGCGCAGCCGTGTCCTCCGAAGACCCGGAGTCGGTGCCCACGGGTGCGGACGGTCCGGAGTCCGCGGGGGGCCGGCCGTCCGCGGGCCCATCCACGCCGGTCCGGGAACACGCAGCCAGCAGCAGCAGGACGGAAGCAGCCTTCATCAAGCTCTCCAGGGGCGGAGTACGGCGGAAGCATAGCGGCGCGCCATGATTCCCCGCACACCGCGCTTTGTCGGAACCCGTGCTCCGTGGGAAGGTTGCTCCCTGCCTGGGGCGCGCCCGCGCCCCGCACGGCCGGGCCACGCCCCGCTCATCGGAACGCCGCATGCCTCGCTCCCTCACCGCTCCAAGCCTCCTGGTGGTCGTCCTGCTCTCATCCACGGCATGTGTGACCGAGCATCCGGTCACCGTCGTCAAGGGTGACCCGACCGCCCAAGCGGCGGCCGCCCCCAGCGTCGAGATCCTCGAACCTGCCTCCGGCGTCGTCATCGCGGAGGACACCCCCATCTCCATCCAGGCAGAGATCCTCGACGCCGATGACCCCCTGGAGACGCTGGCGCTTCACTGGTCCAGCGACCGGGATGGTGACCTCGGCGCCGGAAGCATCACGGGTGCAGGCTCCGCATCGATCGATGGTGTCCGCCTGACCCCCGGTCTGCACACCGTCTCCCTGACGGTGATCGACGACGATGGCCTGTCCGGTCAGGACATTGTCCTGATCGAGATCGATGCATCACCGACCGCTCCCGTTGTCGCGCTCGGACCTTCGCAACCGACGACCGCAGACGATCTGGTCGCCACGCTGACCACGCCCTCCGTGGACCCCGAAGGCGACCTCGTCACCTACACGTGGACATGGACCGTGGACGGCACGCCCTCGGGTGCCAGCGACGCCGACATCCTCCCGGCCGCCGCCACGTCCCGGGACCAGACGTGGACGGTCACCGTGACACCATCCGCTGGCGCAGGCGCCGGTCCCGCGGTCTCCGCAGGCATCACGATCCGCAATGCGGCTCCGGGTGCAGCGGGAGTCCGCATCCAGCCCGAAATCCCCGTGGCCGGAACTCCTCTCACCTGCGCACCGGATCCACCGGCCGACGATGCCGACGACGATCCCCTCCACTACGACATCACGTGGACAGTCGACGGTGCACCCTACACGGAGACCGCCACCACGATGTGGCCCGACGACACCGTCCCGGGAGACGTCACGGCGCGGGACGAGACCTGGCGCTGCACCGTTGCGCCCAGTGATGGATCCCTGGCGGGGCCACCCACCTCTGCGGAGATCACGATCGAGCACGTGCCGCTCGCCAGCTCGGTGTCCGCGGCAGACGCGGCCGCCCTGTTCACGGACGGTGGCTGGGCGACCTCCTACTACCAGGCCCTCGCCGTCCGCGGTGACCTCGACTACGACGGAGACGGTCTGGCCGACCTCCTCGTCGGCTCTGCGGTCCATGACACGGCCTATACGGACGCCGGCGGGGCCTTCCTGGTCCGGGGTCCGGTCTCCGGGAGCATCTCCCTCGCCAGCTCGACCGACGCCGACCTCGTCTTCTCCCCCGCCCGTCCGCTCGCCCATGCAGGCTCCGAGGTCAGCGCAGGCGACATCGACGGCGATGGGTTCGATGAGCTGCTGGTGTCCGCCGTGGGTGCCGACAGCGTCTTTCTTCTGGATGACGGACTCAGCGGAACGGTCGACGACACGAGCGCTGGCGTGAGCGAGCTGCCGGGCCATCGCCATGGCACCGTGGTCGGAGACATCAACGACGACGGCATGGCAGACCTTCTGCTGGCCCGGAGCTTCGGCACCGAGGCGTCTGTGTACTGGGGCGCCACCACCGGCCCCGCCGACAGCGGAGAAACCGTGTCCGTGCTGGGAACCGACATGGTCGGAGGGGCGGTCGCGGTCGTCTCGGGCGGCGTCGACCTCGACGGCGACGGTACCCCGGAGTGGGCGGCCGTCGGCGCGGGGGCGGTCGTGACCATCCGCAGTGGAATGGACACCATGACCGAACTGCAGGACATGACGAACTACACCGCGGCCGTGACGATCGTCCACCTCGCGGATGACCTCGACGGCGACGGATATGGCGACGCCCTGGTCGCGAACTACAGCCAGGCATACGACGATGGCTTCACCGGTCCTGTCAGTGACTTCGGACGGATCTGGGCCTTCACCGGCGGCGTGGCCGGCGTGACGGCAACCCGGGAGACCGATGCCGTCTGGACCCTGCGGGGCAGCGCACGCCACGCCTACGTGGGGTTCGACCTCGACACCACGGACGTGGATGGCGACGGCACGCTCGACCTGCTCATCGGCCGGTATCGGAATCCGCCGGTGCTGTTCTTTGGTCCGCAGCCGACGGGAACCCGGGACGAGACCGACGCAGACGTCACGTTCGACGATGCCGTCGACGCGGTCGCACGCGCCGGCGATGTCAATGGCGACGGATTCAACGATGTCCTCGTCGGCAGCACCGAGCCCGGCACGGGCCCATTCCTCCACCTCGGCGGGCCTCGCTGAATCGGAGCGGCGAGCCACATCGGATCCGCGCCCCCCTGGTCTCGACCTCCGCGGCGTCTGGTACCGTCGCAGGACCATCGCGCACGGGGATGCACCATGCATGGAGCGACGACGCGGAGCCTGATCCTGCTCTGGGTCACGACCGCATGCGGCACCGCGCCGCCCGTTCCTGCCGACACCGGAATTCCCGAGGAACCGGACGCGGAGACCGACACGACCAGCGAGGCGTTGGTCGACTGCGCAGGAGACATCGCCGGGGACGTGCCGTCGTTCTATCAGGACTTCTTTGCCTGCGTCGACGCGTCGATGACCGGCGAGGACGTCATCCTCGGAACCGACGGACTGCCACCCCACCCCAGTCCCTACTATGCGCAGGACCATCCGCTCTACGTCGAGTTCAATACTCGCGGGGGGACCCACTACCGGAACCCGAACCAGCTGGCCGAACAGCGCTTCTCGTTCGTCATCCCCGTCGACCCGGTCCCCAAGGGCATCGACATCACCGCAGCGCTGGTCGACAACACGATGATGACCAGCGACGAGGAGTTTGGTGGCGGCCCGCAGGGAATCGCCCTGGATGGCGTCCTCATCTTCGCCGCCATGGCGGCACCTGGCGACGACCTGTGGGCAGAGCAGTTCACCTTCGACCTGTACGAAGGGCATCCCGCCGGCACCGCCTACCACTACCATTTCGAGACACCGGGTCCGCTCGAGGTCCTGCAACACCGGGGGTTCACGAGCACCGCCACACCCGGAGACGCCGAGGTGGAGCTCTATGGGATGATGTGCGACGGGACCGTCGTCATGGGCTGCACCGAGCTCGACGGGACCCCGCCAAGCGGCACGGACTTCGACGCACAGAACGGTCACGTGCATGACATCGGAGAAGGGTCCACCACGCACTTCTCCGGCAGGTACCACACCCACGTGTGCCCCGATGTATGGACGGACCACCCCTTCTTTCCAGAAATTGCATTCTACGAGCAGACGAACTGCCCGGCAGCCCGACCCTGAGCCCGCTGCAGCTGCTCGGCGTGGCCACCGCGCTCGCCCATGACGGACGGCCGGTAACGGACGATCTCACCTGGAGCGGGGAGGACCTCGCGGTGGCCGCGACGACCCATGGGCTGCTGTTCCAGGCGCCGGACGGGCACTGGAACTGGGTGTGCGACGAGGCCTGGGGCGACCACCCGAGAACCGCCCTGCTGTCTACCGCGGCCGTGACGTGGGTCGCCACGACCGGAGGGGCCGCCTGGAGCACCGACGGCTGCACGTGGACCCGGGCGCCGGAACTGGAAGACGTGGTCGTGCTGTCCCTCTGGGAGGACGCCCGGGGCGGCCTGATGGCGGCAAGTCCCGATGCGCTCCTGCGCGCCGGCGATGCCTCGTCAGCCTTCTCGATGTGGGCCCGGGCCCCCGAAGGCATCGTGCTGCGGGCTGCGGCACGTTCCGACGGAGACGCCGTCTGGGCGCTCGGCTTCGACGGAGACATCCCAGCCGCCTGGCGGGTGGAGGACGGGCACTGGAACCCGATCCACCTCCCCGCGCTGGGCAACCGGATCGAGCCCCTCTGGACCGACCCGGACGGAGCCCTGCTTGCCCGCCTGCCTTCGGCCTACGGCGACGACCGGCTGGTCCGGGTCGACCCTGCCGGGGGGGTGGGCGTCCTCGTCGATACCCGCCTCCCCATTCGCGCCGCGTGGGTGGAGCAGTCCACGTTCTACGTCTCCGTGGAAGCGCTGGGAACGATGCGCTCCGACGACCACGGTGCCTCCTGGACAGCCCCCAGCGGACCTGCACTGGCATGTCATTACGTCCGGGACGGCCAGCGGATCGCCTGCCTCGATGACGGGCGATCGATCATCCTGGCCACGGCAGGACACGAGGACACCCACCCGAGCCGATGGCGCTGGACG
>JAYYRS010000090.1:0-5043 GCA_036126975.1 Myxococcota bacterium | reverse complement strand
GGTGTCTTCGTCACCCTGGGCGAACGCGGGGGCGGGGGCCCAGGCCAGGCCGGCCACAAGGCCGATGGCGAGGAGGGCCGGAAACTTTCCAAGGGTGCGCATGTGGCAGTCCTCGTGGTCTTTCGTGCAGGGTGCGGGACGGGGCGACAGCGGCAGGGACTAGAAGTCGAAATAGCGAGGCTGCATCTTCGGGAAGAAGATGCTTACGCCGACCGATGCCACGAAGTTGTTGTACAGCCGGTTTTCCGTGACCTGGTTGCCAGGAGACGGGTCATAGTCCGGCTTGGAGTCGATGTAGAGGTAGTTGCGGGCGTCGAGCTTCAGCGCGACGGTGCTGCTGAGGAAGAAGTCCATGCCGAAACCGAGGTTCAGCGGTACGACGGGCTTGACCTCGACCAGTTCGAGCTGCGTGGGGACGGACCCCTCAGCGGCGTCGTCGTCGAAGCCGGCGTTGTATTTGGCGATGGTCAGCAGACCCAGGCCGGCGGTGCCGTACAGGTCGAAGTTGAGGACGCGTTCCCCGAGCAGGTTGATCTTCCCGTAGACCGGTGCCCACCGGGCGGCGATTGTCGCGCCCATCACCATCTTATCGACCGGCTGCTGGAAGTTGACGTCGCCCGAGCCCTCCTCCGCGATGCCCACGAGGGTGTTCGTCAGGTCCTTGAGGTCGTTGACCCCAAGATCGGGCGAGTACATGAAGGCCCCTTCCGCCGCCAGCTTCTCGCTGAAATGCCATGCGGCGAGGACGCCGCCGACGTACCGCTTGGCGAACGGATTGTTTGGGACGTAGCCGGCCATCGGGGAAAGCTCGAGCCGGTTCTGCTTGAGGAAGAACCGGTTCTGGACGACGTTGTACTTGGCGTCGCCATCGTTCAGCTCCTTGAGGGCCTTCCGAGCGGGCTTGGCGCCGGCATGGGCGTCGGCAGGCACGCCGGCGAGCCCGACCAGGGCGACGATGGAGGTGAGCAGCTTCAGGGGAGCGCGCATTCGGCGGTTCTCCAGGGGCTCCGGAAGGGGCAGCAAGGGGATTCTGGGGGCGGGGGCGCTGCGCCCGATTCGGGCACAATCCCCTGCAGTCGGTGGTTCCCGGGGAGGCGGGGCGCTCTCCAGGGGCCACGGGTACGCTGAGGTCGGCGAACTATAACGCATGAAAACCGCGTCCGGATCTCATCCTCTGTGGTGTGGGCGCATGCCGGACGGCGGGCCTCGGCCGCCGGCCCACGCCTGCACCAGACAGATCGGTGTCGAAAGGGTTCCCGGTTTTGGCGATATGCTGTCGGAGGACCCTGAACTGGGCCGTGGAACCCCGGCCAGGAGGCCGCAGTGCTTGTGTCGCTCTTTGCGGCAATGCCCGTTGTTCTCGCCGCAGACCCGGTCGCCATTGCGGTGGTGGACGGCCCCCAGCCTGTCGTCCGTGTCACAGCGACGGGCGAACCGGTGCAGGTGCCCGCCTGCCGGGGCGTTGTGTGGGAGCGGTACGATGCCGGGGCGGGTCGCTACGAGTCCGTCCCGCTGGGTCCGTGCGGCTCGCTGGCACCTGCCCTGACTCTTGACAAAGAGGGAACACTGTTTCCGCTGGCAGGGGACGTCGCTCCGGCGCAGGTCGTCCGGGCGGTCGTGATCGTTGGGCAGGGCTGCCTGCCGGACAAACCGTTTCCGCTGGCCCGGTGCGAACAGGTCACCGCGGTTCGGGGACCCACGGTCACCGTCCGGGCCGAACGGATGGAATAGGCGGCCGCAGGGTCGGGGCCGTCCTCACAGGTTGATGCGGGCCTCGAACCCAGGGGACGGGATGAAGGGCAGCCCGCGGATGTACGTGCTGTCCGTGTAGTCGTAGTTGTAGAGCTGGAACTCAGGGTTCTGCCCGCGGGCAGCGTTCAACAGGTCGAGGTAGACCTCGAGCTGCCAGTTCTTGAAGGTGAACAGCTTGTCTACGCGGGCGTCGAGTGCGAAGAAGGCCGGCAGCCGCTCGGAGTTGCGCGCGGCGGACTGGAACGCAAAATAGAAGTCCTGGTCGATGTCGTAGACACCACCCGCGTATGGGGTGTAGGGGTTGCCCGTGACGTATTGGACCTTCGCGGAGACCTCGAAATCCCGCGGGAGACGGTAGCCGGCGAGCGCGACGAGGATGTGCGTCTGGTCGACGTCGAAGAGGTACCAGTTGGAGTCTGGCGCCTGCGCTGGATCGGCGAAGTCGGCGACATCAACCGGCTGACCAGGCTGGTCGTTGCGTTCAGAGCGGGACAGCGTGTAGCTGATCCACCCAAAGAACCGGTCCACCAGTGCGTGGCGGAGCATGAACTCGGTGCCGTAGATCCGACCGATGCCGCTGTTGGTGAAGATCTGCGAGTCGGGTCCGCTGAAGCTGGCATTCTGGACGATGAGGTCGTCCAGGTCCTTGTAGAAGGCCGCGGCATCCGCATGGACCGCGTCGCCCAGCTGCTGTTCCCAGCCGACCTCCGATGCCCAGGCGCGCTCGTAGCCCAGCAGCACGCGTCCCGACGGCCGCCATGCCTCGAACGGCTGCGGCGGCTGGTTGTAGAGGCCCGAGCCGGCCTTCAAGGTCCCGCCCGGAACCGGAGACCAACGAACGCTGAGCCGCGGGTCGAGCCCCAGGATGGGCCCCAGCATCGGTCCATCGCGGCTCGCCTCGGTGATGGTCACGACATTGAGCCTCACTCCGGGGTTGACCAACAGCTTCGCGGGGTCGTCGAGGGGCCGCCACTGGGTGTCCAGGTACACATCCGGCCCCCATCCCCAGCCGCGGCCGTCGGTCGTCCAGGGCTCGCGTTCGGCGAGTGGGTCGAAGTCGGCGAGTGCGCTTGGATTGAACGGCAGCTGTGTGTCGAACCAGTAGTTTCCGCCGATGAAATCGACCCCGGGCGTGACCGTCAGCTTCTTGGATGGGGTCCAGGGAAGCTCCACGCGCTGCTCCAGCAGGACCTGGGACTGGTTGATGCGGGTCCCCCCGCCGATGTTGAAGCTGACGGTGTCGATTCCGATGCTCGGGAGCACCCGCAGCGAGAGCGTGTCGCTCAGCGGAAGCCGGTATTCGAAGTACGCCCGATGGGTGAGGTACTGCGTGCCGAGGTCGCCCTGGGTGTCCGCGTCTGTCCCCTGGGCGAATCCGGGGGGCGTACTCGCCACCAGGACGTCCTCGAACCCGAAGACCAACGCCTGCCAGCGACCGGCCTTGCCGTCATCGAGGTCCACGAGTTTCAGCTGGTAGTCATACCAACGAGGCTTGACGGTGAACCCGGTGTCCTGGGTGACCAGGGGAATGATCGCGTCGACGTAGGAACGACGTGCGGCGACCGCGACCCCGACGCCGTCCTCTCCGCCGACCCGGCCGCGGTAGAGACCGCCCGAGTCCAGTGCATCGGTGTTCCAGACGACCTTCCCCTGCTCGGGAAACGTACGGGTCGTCTTGACGTCGATCACGCCGCCGGTGCTCCGGCCGTATGCCACTCCGTATCCCCCGGGCATGTAGTCGACGGACTCGACGAGATCGGCATTGATCACCGAGCTGTACCCGCCCAGGTGGTAGATGAGCGGAATCCGGATCCCGTCGATGTAGACGCCCGAGTCCTCGGGGTTGGCGCCGCGGATGACCAACAAGCCAGTGCCCAGCGGAGCCCGCGCGGCGCCGGGAAGGTTCTGGATGACCCGCACGGGGTCGCCGAACGTGCCGGGGATGCGGCGGACCTCGTCCATGCTCACGGTCCGGCGGGTCACCGAGCTGGTCTCGCGCTCTCCCGTGACGACGATCTCCGCATCGTTTCCGCCCCGCATCTCGCGACGGTCCTCCGCCACGTACGAGGCGTTGCGTGCCCACATCTTGAGCTCGAGGAGTTCGCCGGGCTGCAGGTCGATGGTCTTCGTCGCGGCCTCGAAGCCCGGAGGCGAGGTCATGACCACGAGCGGCCCGGGTGGCAGGCCGCGCAGGATGAACCGCCCATCATCATCGGTGACTAGCGTGAACTCCCGCCCGCTGGACGCCGTGACGTTGATCTCCTTGAGCGGGAGTGGCTTCCGCGTGCCCATCTCGACGAGCCGACCCACGAGGTCCCCGGGGGTCCCATCCGCGATGGGGCTCGCCCCTTCACCGCGCACGGTGAATCCGTATACGTACTCGACGCGCACGGGAATCGGACCGTCGGGCCCGAGCGCGGGAAGAAATCGGAATCGACGCACGGCGTCCATGGCGGCCTCGTCGAATCCCTGTCCAGCCGGCTGGGCCACAGCGACGTCCGTCACGGACCCCTGCGCGTCGACGTCGATCACGAGTCTCACCTGGGCCTCGACGCCAGCCGCCCGTGCATCGGCCGGATACGCGGCCTGGACGAACTCCACCAGCTGCGGCAGGCGTTCGATGGCGGGGGGCTCCTGGCCCTCGGGCGCCTCTGGGTCGGCTCGCGGAGGCGGATTGGGCGACTGGGCCAGGGCGCGGGTCCCGAGGGCCAACGACGCCGCCAGGACCGCCATCGGGAGGGTTCGGCTCACGGCACGCTCAGCCGGAGCGAAGACCAGCCCATGCCGCCTCGGCGGTCTCGCGCCACGGCGACCAGGACGCCGTCGAACGCGGCATCCGGCGCGGTCCATGTCGTCGAGGTGTACGGGTGCAGGCTGAAGTTCTGTCGGAAGCTGCCCCCCTCGGTGTACCAGGTGATGAATGGCTCTTCCGTGCGGTCCTCTGCGGTGCCGTCGTCTGCAGTGAATCGGTAGGTCTCCACCGCGTCATCTGCGAGCAGGGGAACGAGCTGGTACTCCGCGCCCCGCTTCGCAGCGAAGCCGCCGTCCACCAGCGTCACGGCGGTTCCTCGCACGAAGGTGCCGTCCCGGAACACCGGGTCGGCGTAGACCTCGAAGCCGACAACATCGGGATTGTGGTTCGGTGTCTCGGCGAGGCTGATGGGCAGCCGTTTGTATGCGACCTCGAGTGCGTCCGCGTCAGGTTCATCGCCCTCGGGGAGCGCGAGTACGTTGATGAAGGCGCTGACACCCTCGAGCAGTTCGGGACCATCCAGACCATCGAGGGCGTCC
>JAYYRS010000089.1:0-3600 GCA_036126975.1 Myxococcota bacterium | reverse complement strand
GTCGAGGTTCGCGCTCATAGCGTGCTCCGGTGCGGGGGAGGGAGCAGCCCCTAACGCGGGAGGCCGTCGCCGATGCAGCGATGCCGACCGCGGCGTGTGGTTCCCGAGCCATGGTGGGCGGGGTAGGGGTGCGGCGCGGGTGCTCGCCGAAGGAGCCTTCCATGCCGCGTCCTTCCCACCGCCTGGACCTCGCTGTCGTCCCGGCTGACCCGGACCGTCCGGTGCCCGCAAGTGCGGCGCAGGAGCTGGTCGACGCGTGGACGATGTTTCCTCCCGCGGGTGCGCGTGCGGTGCGCGTGGATCTCCCCGGAGAGGTCACGTTGTACGCGAACCAGCTGGGTGGATTCCGGGTCCGGTGTCCGGCCTCGGGCGGCAATCTGGTCGGCGAGTTCGGTCGGGCCATGACTGCGTGGCGGCGTGGAGGACGGAGGGCGCTGGCCTGCCCGTGCTGTGGCAGCGAGCACGCGCTGGCGTCCCTCGACTTCGCACCGCCAGCGGCCTTCGCCCGCGGAGGCGTCGTGCTCGCAGACGTCGACGTGTCGACGCTCGGCGAGGCGGCCCGCAGGGAAGCCGAAGTCCTCCTCGGCGGTCCGGTACGGGTCATCGGACGCCGGGTCAGCTGAGCCCCGAGGTCGACGGCCCGGTCAGCGGGACTCCGCCAGGTTCTCGCCGAGAGGAAGCTTCTCCTGTCGGGCGTCGAAGTTGTTGGGATCCCAGTGCATCCGACATCGTGCCTCGTAGGCGTCCTTCTCTCCGACCAGGACCCGGCTGCCGCGGTTCACGATCCGCTGGGACCGGTCAGCGGGGTTTCCGCAGACCACGCAGATCGCAAGGTTCTTCTGAATGTATTCCGCGACGGCGAGGAGGTGCGGGATCGGCTCGAACGGGCGGCCCCGGTAGTCCATGTCCAGCCCGGCCACTACGACACGCCGCCCCTCGTTGGCGAGATCCTCGACGACATCGACCAGCGTGTTGTCGAAGAACTGGGCCTCGTCGACGCCCACGACCTGGGCGTCCCCCACGAGGTCCCGGATCTGGTCTGCGCGGTCGATCTGCACGGACCGCATGCGCTGGCCGGAGTGGGACCCGACGGAATCCTCCGCGTACCGGTCGTCGATCCGCGGTTTGAACACGACCACGGACTGCCGCGCGTACTGCGCCCGCCGGAGCCGCTTGATGAGCTCCTCGGTCTTTCCGCTGAACATGCAGCCGGTGATGACCTCGATCCAGCCAACATGAACGGGCATGACGTGCGGTTGCATGCCGGCGAGCCTAACGTGGGGGCACGGAAAGCAGCCACCGGGAGCCATCGTTCGCAACGGGCGTCGCGCCCTGGCGCACGAGCTGCTCATGAAGGGCGTCGAGGCGAGGAGTGCCCAGCTCGGTCTTGTGCAGGACGATCGTCTGGATCCCCGCACGCGCGAGGCCGGCGACGGCGTCGGATGCCAGCGGCGGCGGTGCGCCCGTGGGCGTGACGAGGCGGTCCCATGCCACGAACGGATCGGTGGGTCCTGGCTCGGACGCGCCCGTCCCCACCCGGTTGAAACCGGGCCGCCAGGGGCTTGGCTGGCCGTGGGCCGCCTGGTCGTACAGCAGGTAGCGCGTCCGGCGGCGGGTCGGGTCGGGGGCGCCGGGTGCCACCGCGCGCGGACCCGGTACGTCCAGCACGGGGCCCGAAACGTGCTGGAGGATCTCCGGATGGGAAGGGTCGGCTCCGGGAATCATGGGTTCGACCGGCGAGAGCAGGATGCCCTCAAGTACGATCAGCGGTGCAGCGATTCCCGCGAGACGAGGCAGCCGGTCGACCCCGCGCCCCGCAGCGAGCGCGAGGACGGCCAGCGTGGCCGCGTGCCACCGGTACGGAAAGCGGACCAGCTCGAAGACCGGAAGGTCGTACCAGGGGCCCCAGCCGGTGCTGAGCACCGCCGGGACGAGTGCAAGAAGCGCCAGCGGAGAGCGGCCCCACGCGGCGAGACCAATCGTGCTCGCGCCGATGAAGGCCGTGATGGCGAACGGTTGGAGCCCGGGGAGCACTCCGGGGCGCCAGAACCCCGGCGAGGCGCCCATCGCCAACCGGACGGCGGGTTCCAGTGGTGCGGTTTCGGGGAATGCGGCGAGGAACCGACCGAGCGCTGGCGCGGCGAGGATCAGCCCTCCGAATGCCAGCATCGCGCCCCGGTCGCGCAGTGTCGCGAACAGCACCAACAGACAGCCCGCCATGCCCAGGTACCAGCTGGAGACGACAGTGGCGCAGAGCGCCAGGGCGGCCAGTCCGTGACGTCGTCTCCCTGCCGCCCACGCCCACAGCGCCAGCGTCCAGCCGTCCGTGCCCTCGACGATTCCCTCCACGGCATAGCCGTGAAAAAAGGGAGAGCATGCGTAGACGGCCGCGGCAGCGAGCGCCCCCGGTCCTTTCAGACCCCATGCCCTGCCGGCTCCGTACGCTGCGAGCACGGTGCCGACGCGGGCGAGCACGGTCAGCAGATTGAAGGTCCCGGCCAGGCCGAACATCGGCAGCAGCGGGATGGCGAGCCAGCCCTTCAGGGGACTGGCGAAGTAGAACCCCATTCCATCGGGAAAGCCGAGTAGGGCGGTCCGTTCGGGCAGGCCGGGACCCGCCTCAGCGAAATGCCACAGGCCCCAGACGCTCGTGTAGAGGTCGGTCAGCCCATGCCCCAGAAGCTCCCCACGCAGGAGGGGCGGCAAAGCGGGGCCCACCCCCCAGAGGAGCGCGAGCGCGAGGGCGGCATGGGTCCAGCGGCGGTCGGACATCGGCCGACGGTACCGCGGGATAGGGACCGGGCGTGCGACACGACCTCCTGCTCTCGAGTGGCTTCCTTGCCTTCGCACGCCAGTGCGGGTTCCTCGCAGCGGTGGAGGCGTCCGGCCTGGAGGTCGACGGGGTATTCGGGACATCGTCCGGGGCGCTGTGCGGCGCGCTGTGGGCGGCGGGCATGCCGGCGACCCGAATCGCAGCCGAGCTTTCGAGCAAGCGGCCCATCACCCAGGTCCGGCCCAGTCTCACTCCATGGCGGGGACTCCTCACCATGGGGCCGATGGTCCGTCGGCTGCGGGACCTTCTGCCTGCGACGTTTGCAGGCCTCTCGCGTCCGTTCGGTGCGGGGGTGCGGGCGCCGGATGGCGCGCCCACATGGCTGACCCGGGGCGACCTGCCCGCGGCCGTCGCGGCGTCCTGTGCGATGCCCTGGGTCTTTGAAGCCGTCGTGGTCGATGGCACGCCCTACCAGGACGGGGGAGCAGTCGACCGGCTTGGTTTCGATGGCTGGCGAGCACTTCGTGGCCAGAAGGCCGTCTTGATCCACCATGTCTCCCGAACGGCCGGCACGGAGGGGGCGGCCGATCTGGCGGGCCTGCCGGTGGCCCGAAGCCCCCGCTCGGGCGCGACCTTCCTGGGTCTGGGAGACTTCGCGTCGCAGGTCGAGGAGAGCCGAGAGATCGCGGAGACATGCATTCGCGGCATCGCGTCTTCCGGCGGCGCCTCCTGAATCAGCCTGGCGTCTCGCCGGCCGACTCGTGGTCCGCCTGTGCCGCCCGCAGGCTCGTCCAGGACATCCCCTCCCTGCCCATCGCGACCAGGCC
>JAYYRS010000088.1:0-4554 GCA_036126975.1 Myxococcota bacterium | reverse complement strand
GAGCGTCCGCATGCCCAGCCGGACCATGGAGGCCACACCTACGACGGTCTTTCCGGCGCCACAAGGCAACACCACCACACCGCAGCCTGCGCCCGGACCCCCGTGGAAGGCGTCCACTGCAGCCAGCTGGTAGTCCCGCATGGACCAGGGCTGCCCGTCGGGGAGGGTGGACGAGAGCGCCATCGTCAGGGTCTCGCCGTCCTCGTACCCCGCGAGGTCTTCGACCGGGTGGCCAAAGGCCGTCAGGGCCTGCTTGAGCTCGCCGCGACGGCGGGGGTGGATGCGAATGGCACCCGATGCGTCGGCGTCTCCGAGGAGGTCTGTCACCCCTTTGATCTCCTGCACCTCGATGAGCGAGGCGGCGTCGCGACCCTCGAGTCGCAGCCACTCGCCATCCCGGACCAGGCGGAGCGCCCCGTAGCGGGACATCTTGTCGCCAATGAACGCTGGAACGCTCTCTGGAACCGGAAATTTTGCAAGTCCGCGAAGGGTCGCCACCACCGTCGCCTCGGTGTGGCCTGCGGCTGCAGCGTTCCAGAGCGAGAGGGCGGTGAGGCGCCAGGTGTGGACGTACTCGGGGGACTTCACGAGTTCAGCGAAGCCGAGCAGTGCATCGCGGGCTTCGGCGAACCTGGGGCTCGCCGTCTCCAGCAGGATGGACCGATCTCCTTGAACGATGAGAGGGTTGTCTGGGACGTAGGACATGGGCTCCAGGGGGCCGGTGCAGATGCGCGTCCGTCAGGCCGTCGGTTCTTCGCGGCGCCCGTCGGCGTGAACGGCGAATCGCCCGTCCGACCGGGTGTGCGCGGGGTCGTTGCGGTCCCACGGCCATCCACCGAAGCGGGTCCGCTGGTAGTCGTCGTAGGCCTGCCGCAGCTCCAGCTGGGTGTTCATGACGAACGGACCGTGGCGTGCAACCGGCTCTCCAATCGGTCGACCTTGCAGAAGCAGGATCTCGACGGCCTCTCCTCCGGCTTGCAGCGGTGTGGCCGCGTCGGACCGGAGCTGGATGGCACGGGGCGGGCGGATGTCGGTGCCTGCGACACGCAGGACGTCTCCGAGGAACGGATAGATGACGCGGCTGAGCCCTGCGCTCGCGGGAGGCAGCACCCACCGTGCGCCGGGCGAGAGCCGGATCGTCCAGATCGCGACCTCGGCGCCCGGTCGAGCGGCCCACGAGTCAGGGGGCGTGCGCGGCCCGGATGCGTCCCCGAGCCGGCCGGCCACCACGACCACATCGGTTGCTCGCCCAGCGTCGTCCTTGAAGGTGCATCGTGGGATGTCCTCCGACCAGAGCATCGTGAAGTGCGGCGCGACCATCTTGTCGTGCGCAGGAAGATTCAGCCAGACCTGGAACAGTTCCGTGCGGTTGCGGCGGGTCTGGTTCACCAGCGGAAACATCTCGGAGTGAACGACGCCCCGGCCCGCGGTCATCCATTGGACGTCTCCTTCTCCGAATCGGGCCGTCGCACCCATTGAATCCGCGTGGTCGATGAAGCCATGACGGGCGAGGGTCACGGTTTCGAAACCCCGGTGGGGGTGTCGCGGAAAACCCGGAATGACATCGCCGTGGTACATCCGCCAGCCGTCCTTCACCACGAAGTCGCTGCCGATGTTCCGCCCGCTGCGTGCAGCGGCGTCCACCCCGAGCTGTTCGTTGCCCGGAGGGTAGTCATCGTCATGATGGGCACAGAAGAGGAACGGGTCGAGGCAGGGCCAGGGGAAGTCGAGCGCGATCGTGCCGATGATCGGGTCGATGGGCATGGGCTCCTCCAGGAGAGACCTACCCTGAAGCACTGGCCGGCCCAATGCGGCGGTGGGGGCGCGCCTCTGCCGTTGAGCCCTACAGCCCGGCCACGAATCTCGGGGTTCGGTCCGCCGGCGGCTTCTGCTGGTCCAGCCAGAGCTTCACGGCAGTCGCATTCTCGGGCCGGTCATCCTTCTCTCTCGCGAGCAGGGCATCCACAAGCTCTGCCAGCCATTCGGGCACGTCGGGGGCGGCGCGCCGGATCGGCTCCCGGTGTCCGAGTGCGACCACGCCGAGGATCGCAGCGGGGCTCGGTCCCTGGAAGGGTGCCTGACCGGCGAGGATCAGATGCAGGAGGCAGCCGAGCGCGAACAGGTCCGTCCTGTGGTCCACGCCGCCTGCATCCCGGATCTGTTCGGGCGACAGGAAGCCCGGTGTGCCCAGGGTCGCTCCCTGCAGCGTGATGCCATCCAGGTAGGCACTCTTGGCGATGCCCAGGTCGATCAGGCATGCGACGGGCCCTTCCTCGGGGTCGTCGCGCACCAGGATGTTGCCGGGCTTCAGGTCCCGATGGACCGCCCCGGCGGTATGCAGCGCAGCGACCGCACTGAGCACCTGCCGGAAGATTCGCAGCCGAATCCTTCGGGGTGGGTCGTCGCGCTCCAGCCAGGTCTGCAGAGGCGTGCCGTCGATGTGGTCCATGATGAGCCCGCTCGACGTCGGTGCGTGCCGCACGTCGCGCAGCCGAACGAGGTTGGGGTGGCGGACCCGGCCGAGCAGGTCGACTTCTCTGTCGAAGCGGGCCTGCTGGGTGTGCACGCCTCGCTGAACGACCTTGACGGCCAGCCGGGGGCCGGGCTGGGTGGGGTCGAGTGCATAGACGCGACTCTGGCTGCCCTTGCCCAGGAGCGCGCCGGCCTCGTAGCCGTCCGGCACCAGCGCGGGCGGGACTTCGTGGTCCGGCTCGGTGGGTCCCACCCCGTGGGTCTCGATCCAGGTCAGCTGGGCGTCGCTCTGCATGCCGCATCCTCCCCGGGTCCGTGATGCCATTCGAGGCCATGCCGTAGGGCCATATCCGGCCTTGATCGCATGGCCCATCGCGGTCCCGCGGGTCAGGCCCCTGCAGGGCGATGCGTGTCGAGGGAGGGGCGCAGGGGACCGACGTCAGACGGAACGTCGGAGACCGATGAAATCGCACCCGCGCCCACGGATGACCGGTCCATCCGCCGCGGTCCCAGAGACCGGTCCCGTGATGCCCGTCGACCGGGTCGCGGATTCAGCCGGGGATGAGGCCCAGAATCCTTCCGAGTGCGGGCAGGTCGTCGAGATGCATCTCGGCGGGGAGGCGGTCGACGGGCGTTCGGCTGTAGCCATGCCGCAGCAGTACGGTGTGTACGCCCGCAGCGCGGCCGGTCGCCGCGTCCGTGGGGGAGTCGCCGACGAACCATGCCGCGCGTGCTCCCACCCCGAGGTCACCAAGCACGGTGAGGAGGTGGCGCGGATCTGGCTTGTCGGCCGGCGCGGCACCGGCTCCTCGAACTGCATCGAATGCGTCCTGCCAGCCGAGATTCGCAAGCAGTGCCAGGGTGGCTTCATGCGGTTTGTTCGTGCACAGCCCAAGGCGGACCCCGTCGGCTCGTAGACCCCGGAGCAGGGCTGTTGCTCCGGGCATCGGCGATGTGCCGACCGGAGCATGCCGCCCGTATTCTTCCTGCCAGGTCGACATGGACGCCTCGGGCATGGGCGCTCCCTCCGAGGCGAACGCCCGCGTCACGAGCGCTCTCGCGCCCTCGCCCACCATCTGGCGGACGGCGTGCGGCGACAGCGATGGCGCAGGTCGGCCAAGGTGGGTCTCGACGGTCGCGCGTGTCGCCCGGATGATTCCGGGGAGGGAGTCCACGAGGGTTCCATCGAGGTCGAACACGACTGCTGCAGCGCGGCTCACACCTTGGTCCTCTGTCGCCGGGCGTGGCGGATGGCATCTTCGCGCTCCTGCCACATTCGATCGAATGCCGCGCGGCGTTCGGTCGGGAGGTCGCCGGGGCCGGCCAGGCGTTCACGCCGGCGCGTCGTCACGCGCTGCAGGATGCAGGCGGCCGCAACACTCACGTTGAGACTCTCCGTGAGCCCGGACATGGGGACGATGACGGCCCCATCGGCCCGCAGGCGGGCTGCATCGGACACGCCCTCCAGCTCGTTTCCAAAGACGATCGCGATGGGTCCGTCGACGGGGACATCATCCGGGTTGTAGGCGTTTTCCTGGAGGTCGGCGACGACCACGCGGAATCCCCGCTCCTTGAGCGCGTCGATGCACGGACCGATGTCCCGATGCTGGTGGAGTTCCAGCCAGCGCTCGGCGCCCCGCGCTGCACCTTTTGCCGGTCGGAACGCGCCGGTGACCATGTGGACCTCGTGGACGCCGAAGGCCTCGCACGAGCGGAGGATCGCGCTGGTGTTGTGGCGTCGGTGGACCGCCTCGACGATGACGACAACGCTGCCGAGCCGACGTTGCAGGGCCGCGCGGACCCGCGCCTTCCGGCCCGCCCCGATGAACCGGCCGGGCTCGGCGTCGCCTCCGTCGGGAACGTCGCTCACTGGCGCTGCAGCTTGACCTTGGCGTCCTCGAAGGGGAATCCCACGGAGTCACCGGTCACGGTGAACGGCACCTTCTCTCCGCCCCCCTGGACCTGCAGCCGCATGATCTTCCCGTTTGTCGCCCAGGTGCCCTCAAGCGTCTGGCTGCGACCGTTGGCACTGCGGTTGACGGACACCGTTCCGTCGCCCCGGAACTCGAAGGTGAGCTTCGT
>JAYYRS010000087.1:0-2985 GCA_036126975.1 Myxococcota bacterium | reverse complement strand
GGCCCTGCTCGGACCGACGCCGCGCCCCGACCAGCTGGTTGGCATCAACACACGCGACCTGCGCACCCTCGATGTCGATCCCGGGCGGCTGGGACGGCTCGCTGACGGCTGTCCGAGAGGTGTGCCGTCTGTCGCGGAGTCGGGTCTCTCGTCACCAGAGGATGCGGCTCGAGCGGCCACGTTGGGATATGGATTGGCTCTTGTGGGGTCAGCGCTGATGCGGTCTCCATCGCCGGGTTTGCTCGTGCGCCAGATGCGGGACGCTGGAAGGCGGGCCGCATGTGGGTGAAGGTCTGCGGGCTGCGCACGCGCGAATGTGTCGATGCGGCGATCGAGGCTGGCGTTGATGCCATCGGTTTCGTCCTCGCGCCCTCCGTCCGACAGGTTGCAGTGCATGAGGCCCGCGCGTTGGCAGTGCACATTGCCGGGCGCGTCTCGACCGTGGGCGTGGTCCGACGGCTGGATCGGGCGGCCCTGGAACAGTGCCGCGCAGCGGAACTCGACATCGCCCAGGGTGTGCCCGTCGGCGTCTCCCTGCTTGACGGGGTGCTGCCGGTTCTCCAGGACGACGACGACCTCCTCCGAGCGGCTGCTGCGCTCCCGGGTTCTCGCCTGCTTGTGGACGGCGCCAACCCCGGAAGCGGCGTGCCCGCAGACTGGAGTCGCGTCGCGGAACTCGCGAAACATCGCTCCATCGTCCTGGCGGGTGGACTGAACGCCTGCAATGTCTCTGCAGCGATCAAGATCGTTCGGCCGGTTGGGGTCGATGTCAGCAGTGGGATCGAGCAGGTCCCGGGTCGAAAGGACCCGGAAATGATTTTCGCCTTCACTCGCGCGGCGCGCCGCGCGGCCGCCAGTCTGGAGCTCCATTGAACCAACCGCATCCGACCATGCCGGACGACGCTCTCCTGGCCCTGTTGGCGGGTGACCTGCCTGACGTCCGCGGCCGATTCGGTCCCTACGGTGGCCGGTACGTGCCCGAGACCCTCGTGCCCGCCCTCACGCGGCTGACGTCTGAGGCCCATGCTGCGTTCGCAGACCCCGGCTTTGCAGCGGTGCTCGGAGATGAGCTCCGCGACTTCGTGGGACGACCGACACCGCTCACCCCGGCGCGGAACCTGTCGGAGGCATGGGGCGCGGAGATCTGGTTCAAGCGCGAGGACCTCGCGCACACCGGGGCCCACAAGATCAACAACGCCATCGGCCAGGCCCTGCTCGCGAAGCGCATGGGCGCACGGCGCATCGTGGCGGAGACGGGAGCAGGGCAGCACGGTGTGGCCTCGGCTGCGGCGTGCGCGCGGCTCGGTCTACCGTGTGTCGTCTACATGGGTGCGGTCGATGTTGAACGGCAGGCCCCAAACGTAGACAGGATGCGCCGTCTCGGTGCCGAGGTCCGTCCAGTGACGGGAGGGGACGCGACGCTCCGTGCGGCGATCGACGAAGCACTGCGGCATTGGGTCGCGGATCCTGAGGAGACGTTCTACCTTCTGGGCTCTGCCGTCGGTCCCCATCCCTATCCATGGCTTGTCCGGCAGCTTCAGCGGATCATCGGTGATGAGGCCCGGCGCGACCTGCCCCTCCGGGCCGGCGGACCCCCCGACCATGTGGTCGCCTGCGTGGGCGGTGGCTCGAACGCCATCGGCCTCTTCCATGCCTTCCTCGGAGACCCCGACGTTCGTATCGTCGGTGTCGAACCCGGTGGGCACGGTGATGAGATCGGCCAGCACGCCGCCACCATCGCGTTCGGAACGCCGGGCGTCCTGCACGGCTGCCACACGCTGCTCCTCCAGGACCGTCATGGTCAGGTGCAGGAGACCGATTCGGTCTCGGCGGGACTCGACTACTCTGCCGTGGGACCCGAGCACGCGTTCCTTCATCACATCGGGCGGGTTCATTACACGACGGCGGGCGATGCGGCGGCACTGGATGCCTTCGGCGACCTGTGCCGACATGAGGGAATCATCCCGGCCCTGGAGACTGCGCACGCGCTGGCTGGCGCCAAGGAGATTGCCCGGCACCATCCCGGGAGTCGCATCCTCGTGGGGCTCAGTGGTCGCGGAGACAAGGACCTGCCCGCGCTGCGGGCTCGAGACAAGAGGGAAGGTGCCCAGTGACGATCAACCCAGTCGACCACCTGGAGACCCGGCTTCACGCCGCCGAAGGAGGCGCAATCGTTGCGTATCTGACGGCAGGCTTGCCCAGTCTGGATGCGTTCGCGGAAACGCTGCTGCGTGTGGCGGATGTCGCGGATGCCGTAGAGGTCGGTGTGCCGTTCAGCGACCCGATGGCGGACGGGCCGACGATCCAATCGGCGAGCCGGAGGGCGCTCGACCATGGCGTGACGCTGCCTTGGATCCTGGACGTCCTGTCGTCCATCGAGCCCGCCGCGCCGATCCTCCTGATGAGCTACCTCAATCCCCTGCTGGCGTACGGCCTCGACGCACTCGCAGCCGATGCCCGGTCCGCGGGTGTGGCGGCATTCATCGTTCCGGATCTTCCCCTGGAGGAGGCGGGACCGCTGCGGCAGGCGCTGGAGGCCGAGGGCCTGGGTCTGGTGCAGATGATCACCCCGGTGACGCCACCGGCACGACGGCGGAAGCTGCGGGAGGCGAGCCGGGGCTTCACCTATGCGGTGACCGTCAACGGCGTGACCGGTGGAGAAGCCGGCTTGTCCAGCTCCCTCCGTGCTCACCTCGCAGAGGCGAAGTCGGAGGGCTCCGCACCGCTCCTGGCCGGCTTCGGGATTCGCCGTCGGGAACAGATCCAGACGCTCGCAGGCGTGACCGACGGCGTGATCATCGGCTCGGCGCTACTGGAGTGCCTGGATGGAGGCGGCGATCCAGCGGAATGGCTTCGCCAGATCAGGTGACGGAACCGTGACGGCGATTGACGGCACCGGAGCAGTTCCATAAGGCCCGCGGGCTCGGCGGAGGTCCGTCCTCCGGCAGAGCAGATCTTTCAAGAACCGTGCTCCAGGTCATGCCC
>JAYYRS010000086.1:0-3671 GCA_036126975.1 Myxococcota bacterium | reverse complement strand
CGGTCGTGCAACGCGGGCGTCGGCCCGTCGATGCTGAAGTGGATCTCGTCCCAGCCCGTCTCTACGAGCTGGGTCGCGAGCGTCGGGCCGAGGAGCGTGCCGTTCGTCGTGAGAACGCCCTGCATTCCGTGCTGCTTCACGCGTCGAAGCAGCGCGGGCGTGACGTCGCGACGGGCCAGCGGCTCTCCTCCCCCGAGCACGAAGACGCGCTCGACTCCGAGGGCGTGGGCCTCGTCGATGATCTCCAGCCAGCGCTCTGCAGAGAGCTCATCCACGGGCGGGCGATGTCGCTCTGTCGTGTCGCAGAAGACGCAGTCGAGATTGCAGCGCAGGGTTGGATAGACCTCGAGGGTCAGTGGACCCTGGATCCCCTGCTTGGCCCACCGCGCGATGCGAGCGGCGACCCTCGCCGGGTGCAGCGGGTCCGGGGGGAGGTCATCGAGCGTCGGAGTGGGATCCACCATCACCCAGAGAGTATCGCCGTCGGCCACCGATGCCGGCGTCGACCGATTTGGGTACGCTGCGTCGCATGATACGAACGCCCCCCGCCCGATGGTTCCCGATCGCCCTGCTGGCCTCCGGCCTCCACCCTGCCTGTGCGCAGAAGGAAGGCAGCCGGACCGACACCGGAGTGTCCGGTCCCTTCTGCAGGGAGATGGCCGACGCGGACTCGACGCAGATCGATGTCGGTGGTGGTGATCCGGGGAGCGGCCAGGTGATCGGACAGCTCATCACGGACGACGGAAGCGATGTCGACGATCCCCTGATCGTGGGACAGATGGACTACACGATGGAGAATCTGGACGTGGGTGGACCGCCGCGCGCGGGCCGAACGGGCCAGCTCGGGGACTTCACCGAAGAGGTCGGTGCCGGGAACTGGCGGCTGTCCATCTCCGGCACCAAGGCGGGCCTCATCTGTCAGAACCAGCTCGACATCGTCGTGGAGGACGGCAACACCACCCGTGTGTGTGTCGACACGAACTGCGAGTAGCCGCGTCGGACCTGCGTTAGCCTCTGGGCGTGAGCGCACCCCGCCCCAGCCCAGTCGTCTCATCGGCGCCGCCGCCCATGCCGGGCAGCTACCTCGTCGTGGAGCTGACGAACCGGTGCAGCCTCGCCTGCGTGCACTGCTCCGTGTCGGAGGACGGCCACGAGCACCACGCGAGGACCGGGTACATCGACCCCGAGATCTTCTTTGACCTGGTCGATGACCTCGAAGCGCTCGGTGCGCGGTTCGACACGCTGATCCCGTTCTGGCTCGGAGAGCCGCTGCTGCACCCCCACTTCACCGCCATCTGGCGGCGCGGGCTCCGGGCCGCAGCCCTCCATGGGACCTTCTCGAAGGTCGAAGTGCATACCAACGCCACGCACCTGAGCGCTGCGCGCACCGCGGCGCTGCTGAACGACAGCGCGATTCCCACCGTGCTGCACTTCAGCCTCGACGCGGCGACCCGCGACACCTCCCTCCGGATCAAGGGGCTCGACCGGTTTGACCAGGTCGAGGCCAACGTCTCCCATTTCATCACCGAGAAGGGTCGGACGGGCGCCCGGGGGCCCCGGCCGGTCTTCCAGTTCATCGTCGGTTCCAACAATGTCGAGGAGGCAGGCGCATTCCGCCAGCGCTGGGAGGCGGTCTGCCGGAATGCCGGAGTGCCGGTGGTCTCGGCGGCGGGCCACGTCCCTGCCGGCGAAGAGGCCGTGGTCTTCTTCCGGCAGCTCGACTGCCCCACGGCTGCGGAGCAGGCCCGGGAGAATGCGGTGTTCCGTGCCGCCATGGCCGAGCAGGGCCTTTCGCTTCCTCCCCAGGCCGAGAAGGGCGAGACGGTCGAGACCACCAATCTCCTCCCCTGCTCAGGTCTCTGGAAGAGCCCGGTCGTCAGCTGGAAGGGTGAACTGACGACGTGCACGCGAGACAATCGGCTCGAGAACCAGGTGGGCCGTCTGACCGAGGCCCGCTTCCGGGACCTGTGGTGGGGCGGGAAGATGGCAGGGCGGCGCGATCGGGTGGCGGTCGGCGACTACGACGGCCTCGCGCTCTGCGCGACCTGCTTCATCCCCCGGTCCCTGAACCACGCCGACCTCGAACCGGTCGACATCGCCGCGACCGCGGCGTGGCATGCCGCCCATCGGGGGTCGGAGTGAGCCGGCGACCTGCAGGGGGGCGGCCCGGTCTGGTCGACCGCGCACTGGACCGGGCCCGTCTGCGTCGTGCACCTGGGCGACCGACACAGGTCCATCTGTCGGTCACCGACCGGTGCTTCCTGCCTTGTCTGCATTGCGACATCTGGAAGAACACCACGCCGGACCTGCCCACGGAGGTCTGGTCCGAGGTCATCGACCGCCTCGGGGACTGGTGCGCGCCTGCAGCGATGAACTTCGTCGGAGGCGAACCCCTGCTGCGGAAGGACCTTGCCGCCCTGATGGGACAGGCGGTCGAGCGGGGCTTCGAGGTCAGCTTCAATACGAACGGTTGGCTGCTCACGGACGCCCGAGCCGCCGCGATCGCTGCGGCCGGCGTCAGCATCGCCTACGTTTCGCTGGACGGGATCCGAGAAGAGACGGTCGACCACAGTCGGGGGCGTGCGGGGTCGTGGCAGAAGGCCATGGAGGCCATCGACCGCCTGCAGCGCCTGCCCAACCCGCGGGTCGTCATCGCGACCATTCTCCACGCGGGGAATGCCGATGAGGTCGATGAACTGCTGGCCTTCGTTCGCCGGCATGGAATCCAGCTCGTGGTCCAGCCGCTATACCAGAACTTCGGCGACAACGCCTACGACCCCGACTGGTGGAAGACGTCCGAGTTCTTTCCCCGAGACGAGTCCGACAAGGCCCGGCTCGATGCCGCGCTCGACCGGCTCACGGCAGAGCGGCTGCGCGGCGGCCCCGTCTGCAACAGCGCGATGCAGCTGCAGGCGATGAAGGGGCACTTCCGGAGCCCGGACGTGGACAACGGCCAGATGTGCCGTGCCGGTCACTCGGACCTGAGCCTCGATCCCCACGGCAACGTCCGGCTCTGCTACTTCCTCGAGCCTGTTGGGACCATCTTCGACCCCGCGCCGTTTCCCGTGCTCTGGGACCAGTGGACGACCCTGCGACGGCGCTGGGAGGTCAGTCGCTGCGACCGGCATTGCAACCTGCTGAACTGCAATTTCGACCGGGACGACACCTGATGCGGTGGTGTCTGGGCCGCGAATGACCGAGCGGCTTCCGCAACCGCGCTTTCGCGTCAGCCGCATCGGGCGGCGCAGCCTGCTGAAACCGCAGCATCGGATCGTGCTCGGGCTCGTTGCGATGTCAGCGGGCGCGCTGTTGATGACCCTCCTCAATCCGCCGGAGCCGGCCTCCCCCGCCCCCTTGGAGATCCGTCCGGAGCCGACGGTTCCGCCGCGGGGCGATGCGCCGGCTGAACGGGTCGATGTGCCTCTGCCGGCTGTGATGTCGTCCGGTCAGGGCCCCGTGGCGGTGCAGGAGCGCGCACGCATTCTTGGGGCCGCGGTGGATGACTGTGCACGACGGCCCCAAGGCTTCGCGCCGGCCGATGGACGATTGGAACTCGTCGTCGAGCTCACGGGTCTGGGGCTCTCATCCGCCCGGGTCGAGGGGCTGGGCGTCCTCGGAGCGGGTGCGTCCGCCTGTCTTGCCGCTGCGCTCGGCTCCGCGCCGTGGCCGCG
>JAYYRS010000085.1:0-4301 GCA_036126975.1 Myxococcota bacterium | reverse complement strand
CACCGGATGCGGCAGATGCTGGAACAGGAAACGAGCGTATGTGAGGTCCGCCATGTCACTGTCAAGGGGCATGCGATCTGCCCAGGCCTGCACGAACGCGGCGTTGTGCCGTGCCTGCGCCGCAGCGCGTGCGCGGGCCTGAGCCAGGAGCTTGGGATCGGCATCCACGCCGACCACGCGACCGTCCGGCACCATGCCGGCCAGCGGCGCGCTCAGCAGTCCCGGCCCGCAGCCCACGTCGACGAGCGTCGCAGATGGATCGATACCCAGGCGCCGGATGTGGCGGAGTTCCAGCTCGAGGGCCGCCTGCGCCTGGGTCGCCAGCCTCGTCTCCTCGGCGTTCCGGTCGAGCTGATCCAGGTCGTAGGACCGGGTCTGGATGCTGTCTGCATCGACCCGAGCTTCACCGGGACTGTCTTCGACGATGCCGTCTGCCATGGTGAACTCCGCGTGTGTCACCAGATGCAACGGAACCTGACGCCCAGTCTTGACCCCCCGATCGCAGAAATCGGGATGACATCAAGCCATCAGCGGGCCTTCAGGGTGCCGTCTTGTGCGACCAGCACGCCGGTCTCCGGGAAGTCATCCGAACTCAGCATGCGAACCGTGTCGAGCGCCTTTGCTTCGGGATCACGTGTGGGCACACCCTCTCCCACCTGCCGGGTCGGCAGGAGCCGTCCCGCGACGAACCGGCCTTCGGCATCGAGCACCGTCTCGAGGACCACACCGAGACCCTGCTGTCCTCGCGTGTTGAAGCGCCCATAGGTCGCAAAATTCCCCATCGAGTAGGCGATGAGCCGATCCTCGTAGATCTCCATTCCGCGGAGGACGTGGGGACCATGGCCCCAGACGAGGTCCGCACCGGCATCCACCACCGTATGCGTGAAGGCACGGAGATCGCCCCTGTTCTCGCCGTAGAAGGTCTCCCGGCCGTGGGGCACATGCAGGGCCTTCGATCCCTCCGCACCGCCGTGGAAGCTCACGATGACGAGGTCGTGCTCGGTGTCGAGCGCCCGCACCAGCTGGGCAGCGGTCTCATGGTCGTTGACGTAGTGGGAGTTCCGGCTGGTGTGGAAGCCCACGACGGCAATCTTCAGCCCGTTGGCCTCGAGGCTTGCAATGTCGCCGGGCCGTCCGGTGTGGGCGATGCCAACGGACGCCAACGCCGTCTCTGTCTCCTCCCGACAGGCGACACCGAAGTCCCCCGCATGGTTGTTGGCCGTACTCACCACATCGAAACCGGCGCTTCGGTAGATGTCCTTGTACCCGCTGGGAGACCGGAAGGCGTAGCAGGACCCGGCCGGCGCTCCGGGCTTGCACTTGCTGGTCTTGCCTCCATCGCAGAGCGGACCTTCCAGGTTCCCGAACGTCACGTCCGCATCGGAGAGCCAGTCCTGCACGTCCGAGAAGGTGGACTCGACCTCGGGGTTCAGCACACCGGACGGGAAGTCCGTTCCGATCATCATGTCACCGACGGCCCGCAGCCGGACGGTTGTGCCCGCCGGTACAGCCGACCGGAAGGTCTCCGCTGCACCTTCCCGTCCCTTGGCGAGAAGTCCTTCAAGTCCGAGATTGTCGCGCGCCTGCTTGAGATACCTGTCGATGCCCTCCCGGTGGGGCACCACCGACCGCGAAGCCTCCCACTGGTCCACAACGCCCCGCCAGTCGCCCCGCAGCCAGAGGGCCCATCCCAACTCCCAACGACACGCAGCACCCACGTCCGATGACGGTTCCTCGGCAGCGATGCATGCCTTGAACTCCCGTTCCGCCGTCGAGACGTCCTTCGCAGCGAGCGCCGCCTTGCCTCGAGACAGCGGGGTGTCCGCGAGGGCAGCATCGAGTTCCGAAGGCGCCGCCAGGGCGGCAAGCGAGAAGGTGAGGGCCGTAAGCATGGACAGGTCCGGGACGAAGGCGAGGAGGGCAGGGATGGAACGGCTCGGCCGGGAGCGACCTTCCCCGTAACCACCGCCGCCGGGTGTAGGCTGGACCCCGGAGAACCCATGCTGGCCGCCATCGCCCTCGCAAGCGCGCTCGCGGCACCGCGGAACGCTCCACCGACCCTGCATGCACCCCATCGCGCCACCGCTGTCTGCACCGACGCGCCCGTGCAGGCCGCGCATGGCCGCCTGCTCCAGCCCCGGGTGACCCGGGAACACCACGCGCAGCATGAGCATGCCATCGCCGCGTGGGCCGTCTGCGCACGCCTTTCCGGCGTCTCCAGCTACCGGCTGCCTGCACTCCGGGAGCCCGCCGCAACCCGGGTGCTGACCGCCGCCATGACCGAGCCTGGGCGACGAACGCGAATCGAGTCCCTCGAGCTGGCTGCCGCTGCCCACCCCGAGCTGGTGGCACTCCTGGCGCTCGAGGAACTCGGCGTGATGGCGCTGTTGCAGAAGGTCGAACCTTCGGAACGCCTGTCCGTGGCGGCGGCTGCGATTGGCAGTTGGGGCTGCCCCCATGCGCGAGAGTGGGGCGTGGGTCCGGACGGACAGCAGACGGCCTGGTGCACCGACGGCCGGGACCTCGAGACAATGGCGCGCGAGGGCATCCGGCAGCTGGTCGCACTGTCCCAGCCGACCCGGTCGATGGAGGGCTGGCTGGCCGACGCCACGGCACCCCGGGTCGCCGCCCTGTGGGCTGGGCTCGAAGAGACCTGGTTCCCCATCGAGGAACCGCGCCCGGTCGAGGTTCCCAGAGGTGGTATCGGCAAGCCGCTCACGCCTGGGCTGGGCTGGACGCTCCGCATCGGACCGGATCTCGCCATCTGGATGCCCCGCCCCCGGTTCCACATCACACGCGATGGAGTCGTCGTACCGCCCGCCACCCTCCGAACAAGTGCCCCGGCGGACTGGGATGGTGCACCGATCGTCTACGCAGAAGGAAGCCTCCCGGTTGGCATGCTCGATGCAGCCTTCCGAGAGCAGGGTGTGGGTCACCCCCGGCTCGTGGGAGAGGGCCCAGACGGATTGCTGGAGCTGCGCCTCGGGTGGTTGCCATCGGATGCGTCTCCCCCACCCGATGCCGTGCTGGCTGATGTCATCGCCGAGGACACGACGCTTTCACGGCGTCTGCGCGCATCGAGCGCAACCGGGGAGACCTGGCTTCGCGTACCTGCGGCCTTGCCTTTCTCGTCGCTCGTCCGGGCCCAGGGCGAAGCCGCCGCTGCTCGCTCGGGCCCCATCCGGTTCATCGTCGTCGATTGAATCGCGCGGGTTCGAATGCCCGCATCTTCAACCCGCGGACAGGTCGACGACGACCGGTCTCGAGGTCTCCATCCAGCCCTGCCAGGAGCCCGACTCCACGGTGACCGGGAATGAAGCAGCACCCATCCGGACGCGAGCCGCTCCGTCATGCCAGACCCGCACTGAACCTGCACCCTGGGAATCCAGCACCGTTCCCACGGTCGGGTGTCCAGCAGCCTCCACGAACACGCTCGCGCCCGGGACACCGCCCCGCAGGGCAACCACGCCCGAAGCCCGGAACGGGCCGGGATCCGGCGCCGGCATTGCAGCGGCCTTGGCGACGGCCGCCCATGCCGGCGCCCAATCCGCCTTGTCGGACCGGCGTGGCGTCGGGATGACCACACCGAGCGCCCGACCGCGGGTCAGGGCGTCCTGGGTCCGCGTTGCCATGATCGACCACATCTGCGGCACGGCCGGACCCCGCCACGTCACCTCCGTGATCCATGCGCCCCCGCACCCTTCGCGAAGGCAGGAATCCTGGGCTGGCGCCCCCGGACGTGATGCGTCGATGCGCTGCACCCGGGCCGGGACATCATGCTGCGAGACCGGCCGATCCAGCGGATCGGTGAGGAGACCCTCCGTCCACAGGACCTTCGGCAATCCGGGGCGCTTCTTCTGGGAGGCAGCGGTCTGTCCCTCGGTCGCCCAGAGCACCGGACTGGGATGATGCGCCGTATGTTCCACCAGCCGGATGTCCTGCGCGCGCTGCGTCGCAGCGATGGCGGGCGTGGGATTGCCCTTGTTCGTCCTGCCCACACAACGAGGAACGACGACGAGCGGCAATCCGAGTTCGTCAGCCTGGTCCAGCCAGGTCGAACGAAGAAGTTCACCGTGGACCTCGACGCTGTTCGCGCCACCCGGGACCAGCTCCCGGAAGCGTCCGGGGAGGTCCCGCTCATGGTTGGTCACCCGGACGGCCATGAGGCGTAGTGGATCGCCACCGAGCCGAAGCCCGCCAGCGTCTCCCTGGACCGCCAGGGCGCCCGTGCGGCGAGCCATGCGGTCGAGGACCCCGCCATCGGGTCCGCGCAGTTCCGCCTGCGCGAGGTACAGCGCGGG
>JAYYRS010000084.1:0-9010 GCA_036126975.1 Myxococcota bacterium | reverse complement strand
TCGCAGCGCTCGGCGGCGTCCGGATAGGAATCCGCGTCGGTTGGTGCGCAGTCCCCGCCGACGTCGACCCAGCCTTCACCGACCTCGCAAGCTTCCTGGGTGTTGGCGTCGTCGCCGAACCCGTCGCCGTCGATGTCGAGGTAGAGCGTCAGCCTGACCCCCTCGTCGATCTCTTCGTTGCAGTTGTTGTCGATGTCGTCGCAGATCTCTTCCGCGCCGGGATTGACCTGGGCATCGAAGTCGTCGCAGTCGCCGTCCGCTTCCGTGAAGCCATCGCCATCGCGGTCCGTTTCGCCGACCCGGTCGTCATCATCTGGCGGGTTCGTGGGTTCCTCGGCCTTGTTCCGGCAGGCAACGACCAGGGCGAGCGCGAGGCTGTATGACACAGTGCGGTTCACGACGTCTCCAAGGGACCGCTTCGCATCGGCGGTCTGCAGAAGGATGGTAGCCCGCCGGGCGCAAGATCGCTGGCGAGCGAGCCGGATCGGGCGCAACGGGGAGTGGATCCACCGGCAGCCCTCGCGTCGCTGATCGGATAGGCGCCTCGCCGCGCCACGGGCGCCGTGAAACCAGGAGGCATCCGTGTCCCAGTCCCCCTCCCGCGGACCTGCTGCGCTCGAGCGCGGCGCACTGATCTACGACGGCAAGGCCAAGCAGGTCTTCGAGACCGGCGATCCGGACCTCGTGTGGATCCATTTCAAGGACGAGGCCACGGCCTTCAACGGCGTCAAGAAGGCCGTGATCCGGGACAAGGGTGAAGTCAATGCCCGGATCAGCGCACACATCTTCAAGCGGCTTGCCGCGGTCGGCGTCCACACCCACCTGGTGGCCGAGAAGGGACCGCGCGACCACATCTGCACCCGGGTGGAGATCATCCCCGTCGAGGTGGTGGTCCGCAATGTGATCGCGGGCTCCTGTGCAAAGCGTTTCGGTTTCGAGGAGGGCGTCCCCCTGCGGGAGCCGATGGTCGAGTGGTTCTACAAGTCCGACGCGCTCAACGACCCGCCGATGTCCGACGTCCATGCATTGATGTTCGGGTGGGCAAAGGAGTGGGAACTCGCCTACCTCCGAGACGCAGGCCTTCGCGTCAACGCTGTACTGCAAGCCTTCTGGGCAGAGATGGGCGTGACGCTGGTAGACTTCAAGCTCGAGTTCGGCCGTGCGGCCGACGGCCGAATCCTCCTGGCTGACGAAATCACGCCGGACGGCTCCCGGTTGTGGGAGAAGGAGACCGGCCGACGATTCGACAAGGACGTCTTCCGGCGAGACCTGGGCGACCTCGGCGACACCTACCGTGCGCTGTTCGCGCGGGTCTTCGGCGCCGACCTGCACGATGCACCCTCGGCCAGCTGAGTTCCGTGTTCGACCGTTTTCATGATGAGTGCGGGGTCTTTGGCGTCCTGGGTGAGCCCGAGGCCGCGCGGCTTTCCTGGTTGGGGTTGCACGCGTTGCAGCACCGTGGCCAGGAGGGGGCGGGCATTGCGGTCGTCCAGGACGGCTCGCTTCGGGCCCATCGCGGACATGGACGGGTCGACGAGGTCTTCGATTCGCCAGAGCTTGCAAGGCTCGCGGGCAGCGCGGCCGTCGGGCACGTCCGGTACGGCACGGCCGGTGGACGGGAGCTCGCGAACGTCCAGCCGCTGGTCGTCCGCGCGCACCAGGGCCCGATAGCCATCGCGCACAACGGCAACCTCACGAATGCGGGTCCGCTGCGGGAACAGCTGGAGCGGGCAGGGAGCCTCTTCGCGGGCACATCGGACACCGAGGTCATCCTGCACCTGATCGCCAGTTCCCGGCAGGAGACCTTCGTAAACCGGCTCGTCGATGCCCTGTACCAGGTCGAAGGCGCCTACTCGTTGGTGGTGCTGACCGCCGACCAGCTGATCGCCGTTCGAGACCCATGGGGATTCCGGCCGCTGGTGCTCGGTCGGCGCGGAGATGCCCACGTAGTGGCCAGCGAGACCTGCGCGCTGGAGCTTGTTGACGCCCGGTATGTCCGAGAGGTTGCGCCTGGCGAGATGCTGATCATCGATGCCAGCGGCGTGCAGGCCATTCGTCCGTTCCCCGCCCGCCCTCGCCGTGCCTGCATCTTTGAGCAGATCTACTTCGCGAGGCCCGACTCGACCGTCTTCGGCATGCCGGTCTACGAGACCCGGAAGACGCTCGGGCGGCTCCTGGCCCGAGACCAGCCCGCTCGGGCGGATGTCGTGATTGCGGTGCCGGACTCCGGTGTGCCGGGCGCCATCGGATTCGCGGAAGCCAGCGGGCTGCCGTTCGAGGTGGGACTGCTCCGGTCTCATTACGTGGGTCGGACCTTCATCGAACCCACCCAGTCCGTTCGGGACCTTGGCGTGAAACGCAAGCTCGGCCCCGTACGGTCGGTGCTTGAGGGGCGACGGGTCGTCGTGGTGGATGATTCCCTCGTCCGCGGAACGACGGCGCGGAAGATCGTCCGGATGTTGCGCAACTGTGGTGCTTCAGAGGTCCATCTGCGAATCACGGCGCCACCGACCACGGGGCCCTGCTTCTACGGCGTGGACACGCCCGAGCAGGAAGAGCTCATCGCGCACCGGATGAGCGTGGCGGAAATCCAGGCCTATCTCGGCGCCGACAGCCTCGGATACCTGTCCCTGGAGGCCCTGAGAGAAGCCGAGGGCGACGGCCGCGGCGGCTTCTGCGAAGCATGCTTTTCGGGCGACTACCCCGTGCAGCCCCAGGGGGGGCGTGGGGACGCGCAGGTCCAGCTGTTCAGCGAGTCGGTGCGCTCGTGAACCCCGATTCCTCGCGCGAGGCGCCAGCCCTGCTATCATCCGGCGTCCCGGCCGCCCGTGCCTGACAGGGGCGTACGTTCGCGAGGGCTGCACCATGGGCAAGGCAATCGGAATCGACCTCGGCACGACCAATACGGCCGTGGCCGTTCTGGTGGACGGCCGGCCTCGCGTCCTGGAAGACGAGCGTGGATACAAGGTGCTGCCGAGCTGCATCTCGATGAAGGACGACGGCCAGTTTGTCGTGGGCCAGGCCGCGCGGAATCTCGCCATCACCAGCCCCGAGCGGACGGCGTACGCCGTGAAGCGTCTCGCGGGGCGACGATTCGACAGCGCCGAGGCGGTGCAGATCCGGAGTCGGGTCAGCTACGGTGTCGGCCCGGATGAAGACGGCGGGTGTCTCGTACAGATCGGGGAGGACTGGTACACACCGACGGAAGTACAGGCGGTCATCCTGCAGGTGGCGCGCTCCATTGCCGAGCGCGCGCTCGACGAAGAAGTCGACGAAGCGGTGATCACCGTCCCCGCCTATTTCAACCACCAGCAGCGGGCCGCGACGCTGGAGGCGGCAAAGATGGCCGGCCTCCGGTGTGAGCGTCTCCTGAACGAACCGACCGCCGCCGCGCTCGCATACGGCCATCGGAAGGACATCGATCGAACGATTGCGGTGTACGACCTTGGCGGCGGGACCTTTGACGTCTCTGTCCTGCGTCTGTCCAGAGGGGTCTACGAGGTGCTGTCGACCGCCGGCGAGACCTACCTGGGAGGGGAAGACTTCGACTACCGGCTCGTGGACTATCTCGCCGACCATTTCGGCAACGAGCACGGGGTCGATCTGCGCGAGGAGCCCCAGCCGCTCCAGCGACTCAAGGAGGCCGCGGAGCGTGCGAAGTGCGAGCTGTCATTCACCGACCGTACGACGGTGCTCATCCCGCGCATCACTCCGGCGCACTCGCTCGAGGTCGCCGTGAGTCGGCTGACCCTGGAGGGTCTGGTGGAGGATCTCGTCGACCGGACGCTGGAAATCGCGCGGTCGGCCGTCCAGGACGCAGGCCTTCAACTCTCGGACATCGATGACGTCATCCTCGTTGGCGGCCAGACCCGCATGCCCCGCGTCCGGGAAGCGATCAGTGCGCTGTTCCAGGTCGAGCCAAGCCGGTCCGTCCATCCCGAGGAGGTCGTGGCGATCGGTGCGGCCGTGCACGCCTCCAGTCTGACCGAGTCGGACGCCAGCCGGCCCCTCCTGTTGGATGTGACGCCCTTCGACCTGGGCATCGACGTCGCCGGTGGCTTCTTCCAGCCTCTCATCGCCCGGAACTCGCACGTTCCGGCGGTCGGCACCCGGGTGTTCGCGACAGCGCACGACCGCCAGGCGCAGGTCGAGGTCACGGTTCGGCAGGGAGACGGTCGGCTGGCTGCAGACAACGAGTTCCTGGGCCGGTTCGTGATGGGTGGTCTGACCCCGGCTCCTCGGATGGAGACCAAGGTGGAGGTGACCTTCCGACTCGATGCAAACGGCATGCTTCACGTGTCGGCGGTCGAGCAGGGGACTGGCGAGCGGAAGCAGATCACGATCCAGAACTATGCCGAGGTTGCGCAGGGCGGTGAAGCCCGGGTCGAAGGCGACCTCCATGAAGGTGTCGTCGCACCGAAGAGCGAGCCGATGCCGGTCGTGACCGCCGAGGCGGAAGCCAAGCAGCCCAAGGTGGGGTTCTTCGACCGGCTCTTTGGACGGGCCCGGCGCAAGGACGCGTCCGTCGCCCGTCCTGGGCAGACAAGGCACGACCGGCCGTCGGCGTCGGGGGCAGATGCTCCAGCACCGGACCAAGGGGTGTCTGCGACGACGCCGGAGCCATCGACCGGCACGGAGTCGGGAACGGCGGCATCCGGTCCTCTGGCCGATGTCCAGGCAGCCCAGGCTCCTGGACCGGGTCCGGGCGGTGATGAGCCCGGCATCCTCGAGGAAGATGAGCCGATCATGCTTGGAGGCGACGATCTGCTCATGATTCCCGATGAAGACGACGCGGACGGAGATGGCGGTCTGGGTCTCGAGCCGGAAGATGACATCGACGCGACGCTCGGCTACCCCCTCGGAGGCGACGAAGAGGAAGATGCCGTCGACGCCGGTGATGACCCGTTTGCCAGCGGGGATGACCCCTTCTCGACGGGAGATGACCCCTTCGCAGAACCGCCCCGCGCGCTTCCGACCGCAGACGGCGAATCCGCATCTTCGGCCGACGGTCCCGCCGCGCAGCCTCCATCACAGCGCGCCGAGGCTGACCCCGCCGAAGAGACCCTGTTCGCGATGCCGCTCGACGACGAGGCCGCGTACAGCAACGAGGAGAACTGGGACCGGTCTCGGCAACCGACCGAGGAGGCACCAATCTCGCCGGTGGCTGCAGGCCCGGCCTCCGATGCCGGAGCGCCGGACGGTCCGCCGCGGCGCAGGCGGCGGAAGCCGGCTCGGCTCAAGCTGGCCTATACGGAGGCGGGCGCCATGGTGTCGGAGTACCGCGAGAATCTCCGGCGAGGAGGGTGCTTCGTAAAGACCGGGAAACCCCTGTCCGTGGGACGCGAGTGCGACATCGAGGTCCGTGCCCCAGGGCTCGACGAACCCATCCGCATCGCCGGAGTCGTGACATGGTCCAGCCGGGATCAGGCATCCCTGCCCCCCGGACGGAGCCCGGGGATGGGCATCGAGTACCGGCTCGACGCGCACACCCGTGCAGCGGTTGAGGAGGCGCTCGCATCGCTCGCGCAGGACTAACCGAGGCACGTGGAGCCCCAGGCTGCCGGGCCTCAGACGCCGAGGGCGCCATCCACACACCATTCCTGGCCCGTCACGTAGGACGCTTCGTCTGACGCGAGGAAGCGGACGACGTGGGCGACCTCTTCCGGCCTGCCGAGCCGGCGCATGGGGATGGCCTTCTTCACCTCGGCCACGACCTTGGGATTCATGGCGTCCACCATGTCGGTATCGATGAAGCCGGGCGCCACGCAGTTCACCCGGACGCCCCTGCGCCCCAGCTCCTTCGCGAGGCTCCGCGACATCGCCGCGACCGCGGCCTTGCTTGCGGCGTAGTTGGCCTGGCCGGGGTTTCCCCGTACGCCGCTGATGCTCGTGATGTTGATGATGCTGCCAGCACGCTGCCGGAACATCAGCTCGCAGGCTCCGCGGGACAGGTGGAAGCAGGCATCGAGGTTGGTCGACAGTACGCTGCGCCAGTCTTCATCCGACATGCGGAGCATCAGGCCATCGCGGGTGATCCCGGCGTTGTTGACCAGGATGTCCAGTCGTCCATGGGCCTGGGCCACGGCGAGCAGGGCCTCGCAGCCAGCGGGGGTGGACACGTCCGCCTGGATTGCCTGCCCGCCGATCTCGGCGGCGAGGGCGTCCGCCGCTTCCGCGGACCGCCGGTAGTTCAGGATCACGTGCGCCCCGGCTTTGGCGAGGGCCCGGCTGATGGCTGCGCCGATGCCGCGTGCGCCGCCTGTCACGATGGCGATCCGACCGTCGAGAGACGATGAGGAAGGGGAAGACATGAGGCTCCAGATGGTGCGCGAAGTCAGCGGAGCTGCACGGCGCGGATGTGGGTGCTTCCAGTGAGGGCCATGACCAGACGGTCGATTCCCAGGGCAATGCCTGCGCAGCGGGGCATGCGGTCAACCGCATCGAGGAAGGACTCGTCGATGGGATGCGGGGGGCGGCCGGCAGCCCGCCGTGCCGCAGAGATGGCGTCCCATCGTGTACGCAGTTCAGCGCTGCAGGTCTCCTCCGCGAAGGCGTTCGCGAGCTCGAGCCCACCCAGGTAGACCTCGAACCGGTCGGCCACCCCGTCGCGGATGTGAGCGAGTGCGGCCTGCCACGGAGGGTAGCCATGCACGATGGTCGGCGCCGTGAGGGTCGGCTCGACCACGTCGACCCAGCGAAGGAACCAGTCTTCGGGGACGAGCTCGGGAGAGAGAAGGTCGGCGACCGCGCGCCGATGGAAGTGGGGCCTGGGCCGACCGACGGCGTTCGCCGCAGCGCCGACCAGGGACTCGACATCCGCCATCAACTCCGCCGTGCCCGCGCCTGCGCGGTACCACTCCAGCATCGTGAATTCGAGGCTGTGGTGCGGGCCGTCCTCCTCCAGCCGAAAACATGGCGTCATCGCGTAGATGCGACCGAGTCCTGCTGCGAGGACCTTCTTGAGTGCGAACTCGGGGCTGGTATGCAGGTAGCCGAGGTCTCCGACACGGACCGCCTCGAGGTGCTGCTCCATCGCCGCGGAGGGAACGAGTGTCGGTGGTTGGACCTCGAGGTAGCCATGCTCCACGAACCAGGCCCGGACAGCCTGGAGGATGGCTGCCCGGGCCCGGAGCGCCGCCCCGGTGGTCCGGGGTGAAGCGGTGCGGTGCTGACCGTTCACTTCACGCGCGAGACGTACTCGCCCGTTCGCGTATCGACCTTGACCATCTCGCCCTGGTTCACGAAGAGCGGGACGTTGACGGTCGCGCCACAGGCCAGGGTCGCGGGCTTGGTCGCTCCCTGGGCCGTGTTGCCGCGAACGCCCGGCTCGCAGTACTCGATCTCGGACTCGATGAACGGCGGGAGACCAATCGAGATGGCGCGTCCCTTGAAGAAGAGGACGTCGACCGAGAGGTTCTCGGTGAGGAACTTGGACTCGTCCTGGATGCTGTCGGACGGCACGGCGACCTGCTCGAACGTGTCGTTGTTCATGAAGTGGTGGAACTCGCCGTCCTCGTAGAGGAACTGCATGTTCTGGTCGTCCACGTCTGCTGCGTCGAGCTTCTCACCCGTGCGGTAGGTCCGCTCGATGACGGAGCCAGAGATCATGTTCTTGAGCTTCGTGCGGGTGAACGCCGTCCCCTTGCCGGGCTTCACGAACTGGAAGTACACCATCGTGAAGGGCTGGCCGTCGATTTCGACCTTGAGACCGTTGCGGAAGTCGGACGTGTTGTACTTCATGGCCATCGGGCGTTCCAGGGACAAGTGTGGGAGCGTGGGTCACGCGAATCCCGGAGCGGGATACGCGGTGCGGGGCGCGGAGACCTGCGAGGCGGCCATGTATCACGCTGAACCGCGAACTGGGGCGGTGCTCGGTCCGAGCGCCCTGGCGCGGCGGCTCGAGTCCGTACCGGAGTCCCTGCTGCGGGCAGCAGACGCGGTGTTCCCGGTCCGACTGACCCGCTCATGGCTGGCGCGGATGACCCGACCCGACGACCCCCTCGGGCTGCAGGCGGTCCCGCGCCCGCGCGAGCTGCAGGCTGCCATCGGGGACGTCCCCGACCCGGTGGGGGAGTCGCGCCGGCGACCGGTGCCCTGGGTGGTGCAGAAGCATCCGGACCGGGTCCTGCTGCTCGTGACGCGCCGATGCCATCTGTACTGCCGCTACTGCTTCCGGCGGGACCAGCACGACAGCAGCGAGCCCGGGACCGCAGGCTTGGAGCAGGCCATTGAATATGCGCGGGCCAGCGGTGCCCGGGAGGCGATCCTGTCGGGCGGCGACCCGCTGACTCTCAGCAACAAACGGCTCTTCGGAATCATCGACGCGCTTCGCCCCGATGTGCCCATCATCCGGGTCCACACCCGGGCGCCCATCACGGCGCCGCACCGTGTCACGGAGGCGCTCGCGGCAGGGCTGCGGTCTCGAGGACCGGTCTGGGTCCTGGTGCACGCCAATCATCCAGATGAACTGTCGGCAGACGTGCGGCAGGCGCTTGGCCGTCTTGTCGACGCCGGCTTGCCCGTACTCAACCAGGCGGTGCTCCTCCGCGGTGTCAACGATGACGTGGCCGTGCTGGAGGAGCTGAGCGATGCCCTGCTGGGCCTGCGGGTCTTTCCGTACTACCTCCACCACACCGACGCGGTGCCCGGTAATGCGGACTTCCGGGTCGACGTCGCCCGCGGCCTCGCGCTGCATGCGGAGCTGGCCCGCCGGGTGAGCGGCGTCGGACTGCCCCGCTACGTGATCGACCCACCAGACGGGAGCGGAAAGGTCGACGTCGCGACCTGGGCTGCCCGGAGGGCGGAGCATCCGGTACCATCGGGGGGCGAGGAGGATTGAGATGGCAGTGCGCCGCGCCACCCGTCGCTACGATGACCTCGCGAGCTTCCTCGCGGAGATGGACGGCTCGTTGAAAAGCGGCGCGATCCTGCTGCCGCCCGACATCGTCGAGGGAGAACTTGCGCCCGAGATAAAGCTGGACCTCGTCGCGCCGTTGCTCGGCCGGGTCGG
>JAYYRS010000083.1:0-9289 GCA_036126975.1 Myxococcota bacterium | reverse complement strand
GATCCCACTCCTGCAGGTCTCGACCATCCAGCATGACCCGACCCGACGACGGCTGATAGAGGCCGGTCAGCAGCTTGATGAGCGTCGTCTTCCCACTGCCATTGTGACCGACGAGGGCAAGCCGTGTGCCCGGGGGGATGTGCAGGCTGATGTTCTCCACCGCGGGGCGCTCTGCCCCCGGGTAGGTGAACGACACTGCGTCGAATCGCACCCCATCCCCAGGGTCCGAACCCGTGATGGCCCTGCCGGCCGCCCGCCCAACCTCCATTCCCAGGAACGCATACAGGTCCCGCATGTAGAGGCTGTCCTCGTAGATGCCCCCGATGGACTGGAGCATCGCCCCGAACGCGGTCTGTCCCTGCTTGAATACGAGCAGGTACATCGTCATCTGTCCGAGCGTGATTGCCCCCGCGACCGCCGTCGCTGCCATCCATCCGTAGGCACAGTAGAGCGCCGCAGTGGACAAGGCGCCAAGCACGAGCCCCCACCCACCCCGGCGCAGTATCAGACCCCTCTCCGCCGCGAAGATGTCCCGGAAGATGGAATCGTACCGGTCGACGAGCGCGGGGCCGATGCCCAGGAGCTTGACCTCCTTGGCGTGGTCCTCGCGCGCCACGAGGACCTCGAGGTAGTTCCGCCGGCGGACGTCGGGGCTCCGCCAGGAAAACAGGGAATGTGCCTCGCCGGCGAATCGGGTCTCCGCGACAAAGGCGGGCACCGAGGCGATGGCGAGGCCCAGCACGGCGAGCGGCGAGAACGCGATCAGGATGGCCCCATACGTGGCAATCGAGAGTCCATTCTGGATGAGTCCCATCGTGCGCTGCACCAGGGAGAGGGGACGCCGGGAAGCCTCCCTGCGCGCGCGGGTCATCTGGTCATAGGTCTCGGAGTCCTCGAAGTCCGTGAGCTGCAGCTCAAGGGCCTTGCGAAGGATCAGGACGTTCACCGCATTTCCGAGACGCGCTCTCAACAGCGTGTTGCAGACGACGATTGCGCGTCGCACACCGGCGAGGGCCACCACGATCGCTCCCTCGACGGCGACCCAAGCCAGCGCAGCGTGACGGTCGACCGCCAGTCCGGTCTCCGCCGCCTCGATGACCCCGTCCACGATCTGCTGCCCGACCCACGCTGCACCCGCAGGGAGCAGGCCACCGAACAGGGTCAGGACCCCGAGCGCAACCGTCAGCCTCGCGCTCGTGGTCCACACCAGCTGGAGTGCTCGCGCCGAGAGTTCCAGCACCTCGCGGGCCCGTGCCAGCGGTCCGGAGACCGGAGGGGGGTCGAATCGAGCACGGGAAAGACGCATCGGCTCCGAGCGCACGGGAGGCGGGTACCTTCCCCGCTGCGCCCACAGGGAAGTGGAAGGCGCGCGGCGGGTCCTGTCGGGCGGTATCCTCCCCGCCATGCCAGGGACAAACATCGCGCTTCTGCTGCTGGGAGGATGCAGCACCGATGGATGGTGCACGCGCTTCAATCTGGACTGTAGAACCCCCTTGCCGGAGATCGCCGCGTCGGTGGACGCAGACGGCGACATCTGGCGCGCCGGCGACGACTGCGATGACACCGACCCGACCGTGAACCCGGGCGCCACGGAGACCTGGTACGACGGAATCGATCAGGACTGCCGCGGCGACTCCGACTGGGACGCCGACAGCGACGGGTTCGACGCCGCATGGAGACCCGACGGTACCGGCCGGGACTGCGACGACGAACGGGCCGACGTGAACCCGGGCGCCACGGAGAACTGGTACGACGACATCGACGATGACTGCGACGGAAATCTCCATGACGCAGACGGAGATCGAGAGGAGGGCTCCCAGGCGGGCGGACCGGACTGCGATGACGACGACCCGGGCGTCCACACGGGTGCGGCAGAGATCTGGTACGACGGGATCGATCAGGACTGTGACCCATCGACCGAATACGACGCCGACGGCGATGGCCACGACAGCATCGACCACGGAGGCACAGACTGCGATGACGGCCTGTGGTTCGTCAGCCTGTCCGGGGGCGAACTCTGCAACGGCCGCGACGACGACTGCGATGGCTCCATCGACGAGGACGACATCTGCGAGACCAGCGGATGGGTTCGAGCCATCGTCGGAGTCGACCGCCGGAATCCAACCGCGCTTCCGCCGCCTGCGATCGGTGCGGCGACAGACGCGGACGCGGACGGCTCGCCCGAGCTGTTGCTGTCGACCAGTCCCACCACTGCGGGCGATGTGTGGGTGCTGTCTCTCGGCGACGCCCTGGAGGCGTTTTCGACCGATGCCATGGCGCGCGTGCAGGGTACCGAACCGCTTCAACGGCTCGGATTGTGTCCGGTGGGCGGCCAGGACCTCAACGCGGACAGTCATCCGGATGTCGTCTTCGGCGGAGGCATGCCCCGGCCGGGCGACAGCGTCAACAGGGGCGCGGTGTGGGGGTTCCTGGGGCCCGTATCCGGAGCCCTGGGGCCCGAAGACGCCGACATCACATGGGTCGGCTCGGATGAGATCGACATGCTCGGCCGTCGGGTCCAGGGGCACGGAGACCTCGACGGGGACGCCGTCTCGGATCTGCTCGTCTTCTGCTACCAATCGCTGGCGTTTGACCCGGTCAGACGCGAGACCGCGCTTCTCCTCCTCTCGGGAGACGACCAGGGCACGCTGGATGCCAGCGAGGCCGCCTCTGCCGCCATCTCCCTGGAGGTAGACGGAGACCGCTCTTGGGACGACTGGGACATCCGACCCGACCTCACCGCGAGCGGGGACATCGACGGTGACGGCCTCGCCGACCTCTTGATCGGCCTCCCCTATCAAGGCGGTGCAGGTGGGATGGCCGTGCATTTCGGGCCGCTCTCCGGAGCACGACGCATTCCCGACCGCACGCTGACGGTCGATGACGCGCAGCAGCGAAGGGCAGGCTGGGCCATCGCCGTGCCGGGAGACCTGGACGGCGATGGACATGCGGACATCATGATGGGCGTTCCGGACGCCGGAGAATCGGGCAACGGGGCCATCTGGCTGCTGCCCACCGACGCCATCCTGGCCGAGGACCCGAACGAACGGCTCGGCACCATCGAGGGCGGACCCGCCGAGGCCCTGGGGACCAATCTGTCGGCCGCGGGCGACCTCGACGGAGACGGCACGCCCGACGCGGTGGCGAGTCAGTCACGCAGCGCAGTGCGGTTCCTGTCGGGTGCGGTCCGCGGCGTCGCTGCGGTCCATGCGGGCGATCAACTCCTGCCACCGGCGCTTGCCGGCCTTGGCTACCCCGATCGTGCCCAGGCTGTCGGTGACCTCGACGGCGACGGAACCCAGGAGGTCATGGTCGCCCTGGAAGGATTCAACGTGATGGCCCTGCTGCTCGACGGCGCGAGAGGGTCTGGCCCATGACGCCCCGCCCTGGATGGCCTCCGACGCATCGCTGCCCACGCCGCTGTGCGCTGCTCTGTGTACTCACCTGCGCACTCCCTGCATGGGGGCGGGAAACCCCATCGACAGGCGACACCTCCGACCCGGAACCGGCCGTTCGTCCCGCAACCGACTCCATCACCAGACCCGCACGTCCCCGCATGCCGTCTCCCCTGGAGATCGCGCCGGCCCGGTACCCGCCCGAGGCCCTCGCGGACGGCCGAAGCGCCGAGGTCCTTCTCGAGCTCGCACTCACCCCGGAGGGAGAGGTCGTGGAGGCCACGGTGCTCGAATCCGCTGGGGGCGGGTTTGACGAGGCCGCGGTCCTCGCATCCGAAGACTGGCGCTTCTCGCCGGCACTCGACGATGCGGGGCTGCCCGTGCCCGCGGTGATCCAGTTCCGCTACCGCTTCCTCGTCGAGGAGGCGCCGGCCGTCTCCCTCGAGGGCACGGTCAGGACGGCCGGCACCCGCGGGCCGATCGCCGCGGCCGAGATCCGCCTGCTCGGACCCGATGACACCCAGCGCGCCACCCGCACCGACTCCGACGGACGCTTCCAGGCCGTCGACCTCCCGCCTGGCTCGTGGACCATTCAGGTCTCTGCGCCTGGATACGCCGATGAGACCGTCGCTGTGCAGGTTGAGAGCGGCATCGTCTCCCAGGTCACCCTGTACGCGGAGCTGTCGCGCCCCTGGGAGGCGGCACGAGCAGACGCGGAGATCCTCGTCGAGGCAGACCGCATCGCGCCGGAGCTGACGGAGCGGCGCATCTCCGTGGACGAGATCCGCTACCTCCCCGGTTCCGGTGGCGATGTCGTGCGCGCGGTCCAGAACATGCCAGGCATGGCCCGGACGAGCTTCAATGCCGGCCAGATCCAGGTCCGCGGCACAGCAGCAGAGCACACCGGTTTCTCGCTTGGCGGAGCACCCCTGCCCATCGTCTTCCACTTCGGGGGCCTCTCCACGGTCGTGAACTCCGACTCCCTCGACGAGGTCTCATTCATGCCGGGCGGGTACGGAGTGCGGTACGGCCGCCAGCTCGCTGGGGTGGTCGACCTGCGGACGGAGAAGGACCTGCCAGAGCGCGACCGCGGCTACGCGTCGGTGGACCTCTTCCAGGCCACTGCGTTCATCGAGCAGACGCTGGGCGACCACTGGTCGGTGACCGTATCGGGGCGCCGCTCCTACATCGACCGCGTTCTCCAGCCGGTCCTCGCTGTGCAGACCGCCGCCGATGTCCGCCTGCCGCGGTACTGGGACATCCAGGGGCGGGTCCTGATGCGCCAGGACGATGGCTCAACGCTCGATGTGATGCTGCTCGCCTCCGACGACCGCTTCGCGCTGCGCGAACCCGAGCCCGACGAAGTGGATGGCTTCCGGGAGTCCCTCCTCGTGAGCCGGTTCTCCCGCCTCTGGGCGCAGTACCGGTGGGAAATGGGGGACGGATGGCTGTCGGAACACACCGTGTCGGGCGGACCGGAGCGGCTCGAAGTGGAATTCCGGGATGAGGAGGAGGCCTGGCAGAAACCCCAGCGGTTCTCATGGCGCAGCGAGTTGTATCGAGGCGTGCCGGAGGGGGGGCACATCGGTTGGCGGATGGGAGTCGATGCCCAGGCCGTCCGGGAACGCTACCGGTACGCGCTGTCGGGATTTGGCGACATGCTGTCGTACCAGGGCGATGAGTCAGGGGAGACCTGGGCGCTCATGCCAGCGGTGTACCACGAGCGGACCCACCAGCGGGGTCGCGTCCAGGGTGTACCCGGTGTCCGGGTCGACTGGATCCGTACGTCGTCCAGCTACCAGGCCGCCGCCATCGATCCCCGCTTCCGCGGACGGGTGGATGTGGGAGACACCACGCAGCTGCTGATGTCGACCGGACGCTACTCCCAGTTTCCGCAGGCGCGGGAGTACATGGCCGACCTGCCCGATGGTGCTGCTCTGCGGACGCAGTGGTCGGCACAGGTGGACATCGGCGTGCAGCAGGACGTCGGAGGCGACATCGACCTCGAGGGACACGTCTACCACTGGTGGCTCCACGACCTCGTGAGCGGACGGGAGGATCGGTTTGAATTCGAGCTCGGCCCTCCACCGGTTCCGCCACTGGACACGGACGCCTACGCGTCCGAAGGCGAGGGTCGCGTGCTCGGAGGAGAGCTCCTCGCGCGGTATGCCTCGGAGCGGACGATGGCATGGCTATCGGTCACGCTGTCTCGTTCCTTGCGGACCGCACGTCCGGATGCACCGGAGCTCCTCTTCGACGAGGACCAGCCGCTCGTCCTGAATGCCCTGCTCAGCCACCAGCTGCCGCGGCGCTGGCGGGTCGGGGCGCGCTGGCGATTCGCCTCGGGCAAGCCGTATGTGCCGGTGGCAAATCGGGTCCTCGACCTTTCCACGCAGACCTTCCTTCCGATCTGGGATGAGGCCGCTCGCGGACGGCTCGAGCCGTTCCACGCGCTCGACGTGCGCGTGGACAAGGACTGGGTCTACGACACGTGGACGCTCACGGCGTACCTCGACCTCATGAATGCGACGAACCGGCGCAACCTGGAGATGCGCACGCCCTCAGCGGACTACACCAGGGAACTGCCGGTCTATGGCCTCCCGATGATCCCGGCATTTGGACTGCGAGGTTCCTGGTGACCCTGCCCTTGCTGCTCGCGACGCTGGCCTGTGGACCCGGGCCCATCCACCTGTCAACCATCACCGACACGCGGGTCATCGCGATCCAGGGGAGCCCACCCGAGCCCGGGCCCGGAGAGACGACGAGGCTGACGGCGACCGTCGCCAACCCCAGGGAACGGGAACTCGAGATCCTGCTCTGGACCTGCGTACCTTGGGAGGGCCGATGCCTCGAGGAAGACACCCTGCCGTCCCTCTCGGATCAGGCCGGCATCGTGTCGGTGGCCGGCGGGAGCGCATCGACGAGCCACCGTGTCCCCGATGTCCCATGGCCTCTCCCCGAAGCCGTGCTCGACGGGCTCCTTGCCGCAGAGGATGCTCCCGCCGAGATCGACAGCATCCCCGTGCAGGTCAGCGCCCTGGCATGCCCCCGCAATGAATGCGATGTGGTCAACCGGGTCCGGGGCGGGCTTCGCAGGGACGACGCCACGGGCGGAAGCATTGGACGCGACCTGCGGGACCCGCGCCGCTGGATGGTCGACCTGCCCCTGCGCAGCGTCAGCCTCGCCACAAAGACCCTGCGGATCGCGCGGCCGGACCAGGACGTCCGGAATCGCAATCCCGTAGTGGAGGCGCGGTGGCTGGCTGCCCGCGATGACGTGCTGGTGATGGATCGGGATGTTCCCTACGAGCTGGCCTTCTTCGTGGATGATCCTGACAGGGATACGGTCCGTGCATACGGGTACACCACGCTCGGTCGTTTCCATGACCGTTCGGAAGAAGTCGAGGACAACGCCGTCCGCCTCTACCTCCTGCCGGAAGAGGCCGGGCGTGGCGAGCTGTGGGTGGTCTTCGAAGACGACGAAGGTGGGACCACCGTGTGGGAGAAGGACATCCGGATCCGCTGAACCGCCACGCGCGAGGCGCGCGACCCCGCGGCACCGTCCTCACCCGCCCAGCTGGATGGGTACCGCCAGCGGTGCATCGTCTTCGAGCACCGGCGGCGGCGAAGGAGCGGCCTCGGTCTGCTCCCGGCCGGCGTCCCAGCCGGCCGCGGGCTGCCAGGAATCCGGATCGGCGTCGCGGTACGCGCGCTCCGTCACCCAGTAGCCGTCCACCCATCCATTCCCATCGAACCATCCGGGAATCCAGACACTGCCCTCCCGGTTCTCGATCGGCTCCCAATGGCCACCGACGAACACCCCCGACCCGTCGTAGTAGCTGGCGACCCATCGGTATCCCCGGCGGTACTGTGGTCGCCAGAAGCCAGCGACCCACACCTCACCGTCCCAGAATCCGGCCTCCCAGACGTAGCCTTCGGGCCCAGCCTCTGCGGGCATCCAGTGCCCACGGACGTACACGCCGTCCTCCAGATAGTACCCATCGACCCAAATCCAGTCCCCATCATCGCGCTGGGCGCGTCGCCAGTAGCCCTCGACATAGGCGTCCCGCTCCCACCAGCCCGGGACGTACACGTAGTGGACCCCTTGATCGATGTACAGCGTCGTGGTCGGCGTGTAGTAGCCAGGCCACCATACGCCGCCGACCCACCCACCCGGCATCCACGTCCATCCCCGCCGAGCCGGCGGCATCCAGTATGGAGACCAGGGATCCACGCTCCAGGGGAACCACACGACCGCCCAGGTCCCATGGGCATGGCGCCAGTAGGGATGGACCCACCACCCGCTATAGCAGCCCCAGTAGCCGGCGTAGCCGGGCCGGCCATGGCCGGCGTCCGGATGGCGGTTGCGCACATGCCTGGGGTGGGGCCGGGCCGTCCGATGGTCGTCATGCCGGGCGTCCGATGGTTCGTCTCGCCCTTCTTCCGCGTCGGGATGGTCGCGGTCTGCACCGCGCAGCGGATGCCCCAGCGGGACGGCATCGTCTGGACGCTGCGTGAGCCGCCGAGACCCGACAAGCGGTGCATCCGGCCGGCTCGACGGCGCGACCGGCAGCACCGCATCCGGGCGGCCGGTGCGGCTCGGCACAGCCAGACCGCCCGAATCGGGATTGCCGGAGCGGCGCAGGACCGGCGGAGCCGTGCGGGACGTGGGCGGGCGGCTGATGCCCGTGCTTGTGCGGGGTGCACCAGGGAGGAGCCCGGGGACGGACTCCCTTTCACGGGATGTCCCCGCCGGGTCCGGCTCCGGCCGCGCCATCGACCGGGTCCGCGGCACGGTTGACGTCGAGGTGCCGGCGTTCGGAAGCGCGGCCGGCGCACGACGGACCGTCGCGGGAGCGGCTCGCGGAGACGCGCGCACGGCACTGCTGCTCGCGCGATCGGATGCGGCGGTCGGGCGCTCTGCGACCGGCGCGGTCCGAACCGGCGTGGCGGGTCGTGCGACACCGCCGCCTCCCGAAGACCGCGTCGCAGGACGCGCCACGGGCCCACTGTTCGATGCCCGGCCGCTGGAGGACTTGCCGGCAGAACGGGTCGCGGGCTTGCTGCTGGAGGACTTGCCGGCAGAACGGGTCGAGGGCTTGCGGGTGGTAGTCGGACCGGAGGACCCTCTCGTGGTCTTTCCGCCCTGGCTTCCCTTGTCACTCGAACCGGAGGACTTGGCCTTCTTCTTCTTGTGGGCCGCCTCGGCTTCACGGGTTGCTGCTGCGGCCTCGGGCATCCCAGAGAGGGAGAGCAGGAGGGCGAGCGGAACGAAGGCGCGTCGGAGCATGGGACCCTCCAGGGGGACAGGAGCACACCGTAGCGTGCGCACGGACGCACCGACGGCTCCTGTCATTCGATGCGATCCCCCAGGCCCGCACGACCCGACTGGGGACCCACCCGACCCGAACGCGTGCACCCCCGAAGGTCATCCCACGGGGGTGCAGGGCCGACCTCTCGATCAGACGTTCTCGAGCAGGCTGTCGGCCAGGGAGCAGGTGAGCCCGAAGCCGTCCGGCTCGATCTGCAGATGGGTGACCTTGCCGTCCTCGATGACCATCGCGAAGCGCTTGGAACGCTTGCCTCCGAGTCCGGCAGCGTGGACGTTCAGCCCCATGGACGTCACGTACTCACCAGCGGGGTCCGCGAGCATCCGGATCTTGCCGCTGGCGGAGCCGGCCTTGCCCCAGGCTGCCATCACGAACGCATCGTTCACGGCGACACAGTTGATGGTGTCGATCCCCTTGGCCTTCCAGGCATCGTAGCTGGCGACGTAGCCCGGCAGATGGGTGTTCGAACATCCGGTCGTGAATGCGCCGGGAACCCCGAACAGCACGTGCTTCCCCTTCGCAAGCAGCTCCGCAGGGTCGAGCTTGTTGCCCGGGGTGTTCTCG
>JAYYRS010000082.1:0-4511 GCA_036126975.1 Myxococcota bacterium | reverse complement strand
GATCGCTGCATCGATTTCTCCCGGATCGGCAGGTCGGACTGCGCCACCGCTCCACGCCCGCTTCCGCGCGCCGGAAGCCCATCCGTGCGCTACTCTTTCCCCGGAGGGCCCTTGGACGTCATCGTCTTCTTGATCATCGTGGCCGGACTGGTGTTCGCCGGCGTCGCAGTGTTCGGCCGGTCCGACGCATTCCTCATCCGCATCTCGGCCGGCGGTGCCCGAAGACGTCGCGGCAATCCGCCGAGGGGATTTGTCGACGACTGCGGCGACATCGTGCGAGCGAGGAAGCTCAAGACCGGGGAGATCCGCGGGATCCGGAAGCGGGGCCGGATCAAACTGCAGTTCTCCGACGACATCGCTGGACACCACCAGCAGCCCTTCCGCAACGCGTTTGCCCTCCGGACGAAGCAGTAGCGGCACGCGACCGGAACCCATGGTGCCCGTCCCGACCTCCACAGGCTCGACCCAGCGTCGCCCGACCGGGATAGGCTCGCCCATGCGCCCGCGTTTCATTGCGATTGAAGGACTCGACGGCTCCGGTGGCTCCACCCAGGCACGTCTCCTCGCTGACTGGCTGGAGTCCTCCGGCCCCTCCGTGTGCCGGACCCAGGAGCCTTCGTCCGGTCCCGCCGGCCAGTTCATCCGGGCGGCCCTCGACCCCACGAACCCGGCGAGCGTCCTCGGCGACAACGTTCTGCCGTATCTGTTCGCAGCCGACCGCAGGGACCATCTGGACCGGGAGATCCTCCCCGCACTGGTCCGTGGCCAGCACGTGGTGACGGACCGCTACTACCACTCGTCCCTGGCCTATCAGTCGCTTTCCGTCGGCCTCCACCTCGTCGCGGAGCTGAATCGGGATTTTCGCGCTCCGGACCTCACGATCTTCCTGGATCTGTCCCCCGAGGCATGCCTCGAACGCATCCATGCGCGCGGTGCTCCCATCGAACGGTTCGAGGCGCTCGACCGCCTTCGCCAGATCCAGGACGCGTACGAAGCCGTCCTCGTGCACTGTCGCAGCCACGGAGAGGCCATCGTCCGGATCAGCGCATCCGGCCCCATTGATGCCGTCCATGAGCGCGTCCTCGCGGCGGTTCGGTCCCACCTGGACGACTGAGACACGCCGGCGGGTCCAATCGGCGGCGAGCGCCGCGCCGCCAGTGCGCTACGTTCCGCCTTTCGCCGCCGTCCCCGAGGACCCATGATGCGACCCATCCGACCGGCGCTCTCCCTCGCTGCCCTGCTTGCGTTGTCATGCAGCACGTACGGAGAGGCCGATGCGGCCCCCGAGAAGGGGGCCCCTGCGGCCGTACTCACCAATCTCGTGGCACTCACCCTCGAGCGCCACCACTACACGGGCCAGGGAATCGACGACGCACGCAGCCGCCAATGGCTGGAGGGGTACATCGAGAATCTCGACCCCGCGCGCATGTTCTTCCTCGGGTCCGACGTCGCGGGCTTCCGCGCCCGCTGGGCGACCGCACTCGATGACACGATCGAGCAGATGCCCGCCGACCTGGAGCCGGCCTTCGAGATCGACAAGGTCTTCCGGACACGCGTGGCCGAGCGGATGAAGACCATCGAGGCAGTTCTGGGCAGGCCGCAACCACTTGACGGACAGGACACCGTCCGGTGGGACCGGGAAGACCTGCCGTGGCCAGCCACCCGCGCCGAAGCGGATGGCCTCTGGGAGCGACGCCTGAAGGGCGAGCTGATGCGCTACCGCCTGACGGACATGGAAGAACCCGAAGCACGAGAGCGGCTGCTGAAGCGCTACACCCGTTTCGCCGGCGACCTCGAGCAGGAGGATTCAGGCGACCTGCTCGAAGCCTGGCTGGGCGCACTCGGCCAGACCTTCGACCCGCACTCGATCTGGTTCAAGCCCGCACGCAAGGATGACTTCGACATCGAGATGCGGGACAGCCTCGAAGGCATCGGCGCGACCCTGTCCCCGGACGGTCCCTACACCGTCGTCCGAAGCCTCGTGCCCGGCGGCCCAGCGTTCAAGGGTGAACAGCTCAAGCCTGGCGACAAGATCATCGGTGTGACCCAGCAGAACGGCGACCATACCGATATCATCGACATGCGCCTGGACCGCGTCGTCAAGCTGATCCGCGGTCCGAAGGGCACCCGGGTCGTCCTGACCGTGATCCCTGCGGATGCGACCGACAGCACCGTCACCCGCGACATCACCATCCTCCGGGACAAGGTGAAGGTCGCGGAGGCCGAGGCGAAGGGCGAGGTCAAGGAGGTCGATGGCCATCGGATCGGGGTCATCGACGTCCCCAGCTTCTACCAGGACGTCCGTGGACAGGGCAGTCGCGCCGCTGCCATCAACAGCACCGCCGGCGACATGGAGGAGATCCTCCGCGGCTTCGCGCGAGAGAAGGTGGACGTCGTCCTGGTCGACCTGCGGGCCAACGGCGGGGGGTCCTTGCAGCAGGCGATCGAGGTGACCGGGTTGTTCATCGACCAGGGACCGGTGGTGCAGATTCGGGACCGTGAGGGCAAGGTCGAGATCCTCGATGATGAGATCGCAGGGAGGGCCTGGTCGGGACCGCTGGTGGTCCTCCAGAGCATCTACTCGGCCTCGGCCAGCGAGATCTTCGCGGGTGCGGTCCAGGACTACGGGCGCGGCCTGGTGGTCGGCGCGCAGGCTACGCACGGCAAGGGGACCGTCCAGCAACTGGTCGACATGTCCCCCATGCTCGGCGGCGTCGCGGGCTCCAGCGCGGCTGACCAGGCAGGCGCACTCAAGTTCACGACCGACCAGTTCTACCGGGTGAGCGGCAAGTCCACGCAGAATCGGGGCGTCCTGTCCGATGTGGTGATCCCGACGGCATCGGATGGACTGGACGTCCGAGAGGGAGATCTCGACAACGCCCTGCCGTATCACGAGATCCGGCCTGCGCGTTTCCGCTCGGGCGGACTCGATGTAGACCTCGGCGACCTCCAGGACCGGTCCCAGGCCCGGGTGGCTTCCTCCGAGGATTTTCAGAAGATGGCCGCCCTCCGGGCCGAGCGGGAGAAGCGGGAAGGCCAGCCGGTCAGCCTCAACCTCGATACCCGCCGCGCGGAGCTCGCCGAATTCGAGAAGCTCGAGCAGGCGGCTGATCCCGGCGCGACCCAGGCCGATACCGAAGTGCCAACGGAAGGAACCGCCGAAGCGCCGGCGCGCAAGGACCCCGTGCTGAAGGAAGCCCTCGCCATCTCCGTGGACTTCGTGCGCTCCCGCGGCCGCTGACCGCGGCCACGCGCGTCTCGGTCACCGAAAAGCAACGCAGGACAGGCGGACCCACAGGGTCGCCCTGTCGCCTCAGTCCTCCCGGCGACGCACGGCCAGCAGACCCACCGTGGCCAGCAACCCGAAGCCGCCCACTGCGCCACCCGCGCGCGATGCGCAGCCACCCGCCTCCGCAGTCGCAACGACAAGCACGGAGTCGCGGTCGGTGTTGGTGCCGTCACCCACGACGAGTTCCAGCTCGAACAGGCCCTCGACATCTGGCGTGATGAACGCCTTCGCCGTGTCGGCATCCTGGATGTTCGCATCCGTGAGCGTCGAGTCATCGGGGACCCGAAGGAAAGCCCACTGGTAGGTCAGGGCATCGCCCTCCGGGTCGACGGTGGCGCTGCCATCCAGCAGGAGCGCCGTCCCGGGGACCACGCCGCGGTCGGGACCCGCGATGCTGACGGGCGACTTGTTCGCCTCTTCGACGACCCCGCCGCCGCCGCCCGTGCCACCGCCCGTGCCGCCGCCCGTGCCGCCGCCCGTGCCACCGGAATCCCCGGCACCGCCGCTGCCGCCACCGGTGTCTCCTCCGGCACCGCCGCCGCCGCCGACCCCGCCGCCGCCCGGCGTGAGTCCGAACTGCTCGCGGTCGATGGTGAGCTCGACAAGCCGGGGCTGGAGGGAGTCATCGTAGACGAGGACGATCTTGTCATCCTGCCAGCTGATCCACGGCCGGTTGGCGCCCTGGTTGTTGCGGTACTCGGTGATCCGCACGCTCTGGACCGACTGGTGGTCCCGATCGATGACCTGGATCCAGATGTCCCCGTTGTCTGCGCCGTAGCTGACGGTGGGGTCCATGCCCAGATGCGCCAGCACGTAATAGTCTCCGACCTGGATCATCGACTGGGGCCATGCCGTCATGTAGAAGGGCGGCAGGTAGAACTGTTCCGATTCCGGCAGCTCGACGACCTCGAGGAGCAGCGACAAGGGAAGCCACTGCAGGAACTGGTCCCCGCCGGTCGCCCGAACTCCCCACACCTCGTTGATGTCAAGGTCTAGGATGAGCGACGACCCGGGGATGGGCGGCGTGGTCGGGTGGTTCTGGGTCCGGTTGATGCTGCAGTCATCGTTGATCAGGTACATCGGGGTCTGTGTGATCCCGGTGTCCGTGTGCGCCGGGGTCGCGCCGTACCAAGGCGTGCAGATGATCGGCGCGTCGTTGAAGCGCAGGACCGGGTCGGCGTACGCGAGCTCGAGGCTGCAGGTCATGTTGAAGTCGGCGTCG
>JAYYRS010000081.1:0-4503 GCA_036126975.1 Myxococcota bacterium | reverse complement strand
AGTCGGCTACTTCGAGGGTGATGTCGAAGGTGATCGAGTTTGCCGAGCTGTAGGCGGCTGCCTGGGCGGGGATGCTGGCGTCCGTGATGGCGCTGTATCGAGCCGAGAACGTCATCGACCCCGTGGACTCGGACCAGGTGTACGACAGGCTGTCTTCGTCCGGGTCGCGCGACGCGGAGCCGTCCAGTTCGAGGTCTACGGCGGAGCAGTCGTTGCAGGTCCACACGTACGACGACGACGTGCAATCGGCCGTCTCGGCGATCTCCTGGGTGTCCCCGGCGTTCGCGATCGGCGCGCGGTTGTCGACGGTCTCGCCGATGGTGATCGTCACGAGGTCGGGCGCGCTGTCGAGCTCTCCGTCACTGACCTGGAGCTGGAAGGAGTAGGTGCCGGGAACGTCCCAGTCAAAGGTCGGGTCGGGCCGGGTCGGATCATCGAAGTTTGCATCCGATACGGCGGAGGCGGAGGGGGCTGCGTACAGCGACCACGCGTAGGTCAGCGCATCGTCTTCCGGGTCGTATGACCCGGTTCCGTCGAGCGCGAGGGGGTCGTCTGCGCAGGCCCCCAGCGTCAGGGACGGCCCCGCGCTGGCAATGGGCCGGTCGTTGACGCCGCCCGCTTCGACCGTGCAGATGGACGGGTCGGAGTAGTTGATGCTGTCGGACACGACGAGCGTGACGGTGAACACGCCCTCGCAGTCTGGCACGACGGACGGAGTCGGCCCGGCGCTGTTGTAGATCGAGTCGCTGGAGAGGCCGGAGCAGCCCGGCAGGTCGGAGAGCGACCACAGGTACTCGAGTGCGGCGCCCTCCGGGTCGTAGGAAGCGCTGCCATCGAGCGAGGCGGCAACACCCACGGTGGTCTCGGCGTTGGGTCCGCAGTCGGCGACGGGCCTCTGGTCGCCGCTGACGACCGAGACCACGACGTAGTTCATCTCACTCGTGTCGACCCCGTCGCTCACCACCAGTCCGAGCGTGTAGTCGCCGACGACATCGGGTGTGAAGACCGGCTGGACGGCGGAGACGGTCTGGTTGTCGGACAGGGCGCTCGTGTCGATGGTCGAATCCGTCGGGACGGCCTCGAACGACCACTCGAACGTCACGTCGTCCCCACGAGCCTGGCAGAACGCACTGGCGCCGGCGTCGAGGGTGACGGGCCCGCCCAGTGTGGTCGTCAGGTCTGCCCCTGCGTTGGCGATCGGTGCGTCGCAGGGCGCCGCAGCCGTGTCGGCCTTTTCGGCCTCGTTGCGGCAGCCCGCGAGGGACAGCAGGGTCAAGGTGCCGAATGCTGCAATTCGGATCTGGGCCATCAGTGCGTGCTCCTGGGGGATTCCCCGTTGGGGGCCGCGTTCCGCCGGTCCGCCGGTCCGCGTTTCGCTGCAGTCTATGCGGGCTCTGAGGTGATCGTCAACGACGTTTGGGCGGTTGGTTGGTGGTCTCTGCGTGCCGGCGATGGCTGCCGCGGCGAACGCGCACATCTCGGCGGCTCGGCTCGGGCGGATGATGGTCGTGCCATGGCGGCTCATTGACGTGCGCGGCCGCGGGACAATAGTGCGGTTGGAGCGCGCTCGGGCGGCCATGGACCGGCGCCCTGCTGGAGGATGTGTGGGCTTCTTTGACTTCTTCACTGGCGGTGATGCCGGCGCGCTCAAGAAGCACGTCAAGCGGATGAAGAACCTGAACGCGCAGGCGGAGGAGCGCATGATCAGCGCCGAGTGGCTGGCGGACGATGGCTCCGATGAAGCCGTGATCGGTCTGCTCGGGCGGTTCTCCGTGGTCTACGAGCAGCGGATGAAGGACACGCAGGAGAAGGAGCGTGTGTACGAGCTTCTCAAGGGTCTGGGACCTCGGGTGTGTGACCCCATCCGGCAATGGGTGAGGAAGAACCAGCAGTTTGCAGTTCCGCTCCGGATCATCGACGAGCTGGAGGGGCCCACGGCTGCGGTCGATGTGCTGCTGGAGATGCTCGGGCGAGAGGTGGACCCGTTCAAGCCCGAGAAGAAGCGCCAGATCCTGATCCGGCTCGCCGGGTACCGCGATGAGCGGATCGTGCAGCGGGTGCCCGCCGTGCTCCACGATTTCGATGAGGGGGTGCGATACGCCGCCGCAGAGGCGCTGTTGTCCCAGGAGACCGATGCGGTGCGCGAGGACCTGGCCGCCGCCCTGGCGAGTCGGGAGGAGGAGTCGAACCGCCTGCGCGTACGTCTCGCCGAGGCGTTTCACAAGCGGGGCTGGAACCTGAACGCCGAGCAGGCAGAGGCGGTATCGGACCGTCCGCCCCACGGCTGGACGGTGTCGGGCACCAAGCTCCAGCCCGGCTGAGCCGCGGGCGGCGCGGTCGCTCGCGCACGAACCGCAGTGGGAGGACATCCTGGTTCAACCCGTGCTGCACTCCCCCGCAAGCGGCCGGAGCAGCACCCGCCTGATGCGCGCTGCATCTGCCCCCTGCCCCAGCAGCCACATCAGCTTCACCACGGCGGCTTCGTCGGTCAGGTCCCCGGCGAAGATGGCGCCCGCGCTCGCCAGGGCGGCGCTGTTCGCGTAGCGGCCGGGGCTGACGCTGCCTTCGGTGCACTGGGTCGTCACGATCACCGCGATACCGGCATCGCTGGCCGCCCGGACGGCGCCCGGCCAGCCGGCGATGGGAAGGTTCCCATCCCCGAATGCGCGCAGGACGACCGCCCTTGCGCCGGCGTCGACCGCCGCCTGGAGAAGCCGAGGTCGCATGCCCGGAAAGGGAGTCAGCACCGAGACATCCGGACAGAATCCGGGCGCCAGTCGGAACGGCTCTGTCGGTGCTGGCAGATGGGCGCCGACCTGCACATCGACGCCCATGGTCACCAGCGGCGGGTGGTCGGGAGACATGAATGCGTCGTACGCTGTGATGCTGGTCTTCGTGGCGCGGTTTCCCCGCAGCAGATGGCTGCCGAAGTAGAGACCGACCTCGGGAATCGGCAGGGTGGCGCACATCGTCGAATGGACCATGTTGCTCCGGGCGTCGGTCCGCAGCTGTGCGATGGGCCGCTGTGCACCCGTCACCACCACGGGCTTGCGGAGTCCTCGGAGCATGAACGAGAGCGCCGCCGCCGTCCATGCCATGGTGTCCGTGCCGTGAAGGACCACGAAGCCGTCGTAGGATGGCATGCCGGCCGCAATCTCCTCGCCGAGGGTCTCCCAGAGCGCTGGCGTCATGTCCGAAGAGTCGAGGTTGCAGACGACGCGGCCGTCGATGTCGGCGACTTCTTCGAGGCCCGGGACGTACGGAAGCACCGTCTCGTCGTAGTGGCCAGGAGAAAGGGGGCCTGGACGGGCCGCCGTCATCCCGAGCGTCCCGCCCGTATGCAGGAACAGCAGCCGGGGGCGGCCCATCAGCCGTTGTCGGCGGGGAACGCGAACAGACGCTCGTCGTAGCAGACGCCCTCGGCGATGGCCTCGCACTCCTCCTCGTCGATGCACCGCTTGTGGTCGCTGAAGGCCTCCTGAAGGGCGACATCATCCCAGGACAGGTAGAGCTCCTCCTGCGTCGTGCACGCGCGCTGGCATTCGCGCTCGCTCACCCGGGGACTGTCGACCCCATCGCAGCCGAGGAGTTTCTCGCACGTGTCTTCGCAGGAAGGCTCGCAGCCGATGGCCAGGATGGCGCATGCGGCGAGGGCCATCGTTCCGACACGGCGGAGCCAGCGCCGGGACTTCGGCATGAGGAGGTGCATCAGTCCCCGAAGGAGCTGGTCGGGGAGCAGTAGCCGTCGTCCAGCTTCTCGCACGCCTGGGTCTCGACGCAGTCCATCCACAGGGCGGCCTCTTGGTCGTTGATGAAGCGAACGCTCTGGTCGGACGGCGTGTACTGCGAGGGCGTGTACTCCTCCCGGATCTCTCCGGGAGTCTTCAGCGCGTTTGTGCAGGCGTTGTTGCATGACCGCAACAGGTCGTCTCGCGACTGGCCGGGACGCTGCAGGTTGCACTCGTTTTCCTGGTAGAGCCGATTGCAGGTGCTCTGGCAGTCCGGGCCGCAGCCGGGTGCAAGGGCGAGGCCGCCGATCGCGGCAACCGTGGTCAGGAACGAGCGCGCACGCATGGGTACTCCGAAGGGGAGAGCGGCCGGAAGGTAATCGCCCCCCGCGCGCGCCGTCAACGCGCAGGTCGGCCGACACCATCCCCGGGACGCCGTGCAGGTGATAGGGCGAGAGGCCGCTCGGGGCGGCGCGCCGAGGTGTTCCCATCCACGTTCTGCAGGTCACGCCCTATTTCCCACCGACATGGGCCTACGGCGGCATCCCCCGCATCGTGGACGGTCTATCGCGGGCGCTGGTGGCGCAGGGCACCCAGGTCACGGTGCTGACGACGGATGCCTACGACGGCGCGAGCCGGGCGGATGTCGAACCGGATCGGAGCCACGCGGGCGTGCGTGTGCTGACTGCGAGGAATGCGTCGAACCGAGCCGCATTCGTCCACCAGCTCTTCCTCCCTCGCGGAGCATCGAGGTTGCTCTCGAAGCTGGAAGATG
>JAYYRS010000080.1:0-2600 GCA_036126975.1 Myxococcota bacterium | reverse complement strand
GATCTTCTACCCCTCCCCGCCCCTCTCCGAAGACGTCGAGGCGTTGCTGCGCCGCACGCCCTGCATGCGCGAAGCGCACGCACTCCAGATGGTTGGCAAGCGCGAGAAAGCAGCCGAGGCATTCGCCGGCTGCGCCGACGGGACGCCCGCGGAGCAGCTGCTTGCTTCCGACCTCGCGGCAAGCCAGTTGCTCGCCGCAGGGGACCCCAAGGCCGCGATCCGCACCCTCCAGGTGTCTTCTCCACCGATCCAGACAGAGCTCTGGTGGGCGGTCGCAGAAGGGCTGGACCCCCAACGACTCGTCCACAGGCGTCTGACGCTCGCGACCGCGCTGGCGCGCACGGGCCGAGGCGTCGAGCGCATGGAGCTTCTCGAAGATACCGTCCGGGAGATCACCGCCCTGTCCGGCGCCGCACTGGCCGGACTGCTCCCCGAGGCGCGCCGCCTCTTGCAACAGGAGCTCACCGGGCGCCTGTCATCCGATGTCCAATCGGAGCTGCAGGACCTTGTCGACCGCGCCACCCGACGGACTGCCGGGTACGAGGAGGTCCGCGATCGCCTCAGCGCCATCCCTCCCAGCCCCCCTCCGGAAGAAGGGCTGTCGCTCAACTTCGTCCATGACATGTACTCCGACCCCGGCTTCCTGCTGGTCTGGGCGCCCCTGGGCCGAGACCGGGTGGGGGCGGTCCACCTCGATGTCGAGACGCTCGTCGCCAATCTGGTGCGCGAGGAACTCCGCCTCGGCAGCGACCGCCCGCTCGCCATCCTCGATACCCAGCGCCATCTCTTTCGACCGGCGGGCATGGACACCACCGGAACCACCGTAGCTGCCGACGTTCCGCTGGGCCGAATGGTCCCCCACCTGCGGCTCGCACTCCTCGCGGCCGAAGAAGACGACACCCCCTCCGAGCTGGTCGATCAGGTCCTTGAGCTGCTCCCCGCGCTCATCGCGCTGCTCCTCGCCGCCGTGGCCATCGTCGTGCAGCAGACGGCCAGCCGACGGGAGCGCGAGCTGTACAAGCGGCAGCAGGACTTCATCGCTCGGGTCAGCCATGAACTCAAGACGCCTCTCGCCGGAATCAAGGTCATGGCCGAGACGCTGGAGATGGGCGCAGCTGCAGATCCCGAGTCGCTGCAGGTGTTCCTGCGCCGGATCCTCCAGGAGACGGAGAAGCTCGAGGCACGGATCGAGGAGGTCCTGAGTGCGGCCAAGGAACCCACGGTCGGCGCGACCACACCGGTCGAGCTCCACCGACTCGCAGCGGAGGTGATCGAGTCATGGCAACCGCGGTTCGCCCAGGCGGGGGCGGCCATCGAAGCAGAGCTGAAGCCGTGCCCCGCAGTCGCAGCCGACCCGGAGCTTCTGCGCGATGCGATGTCAAACCTCCTCGACAACGCCCTCAAGTACCGTCGTGAAGGCACACGTGGGCTCGCTCACGTCCGCACCGGCGAAATGGGACGGTGGATCGTCTTCGAGGTGTCGGACAACGGCATCGGCGTACCGGTCGAGATGCGCCGTGCCATCTTCGAGCGCTTCCAGCGAGTCGAGGGCCACGGCAGAGGCAAGGCCGGGGGGCACGGCCTGGGACTTGCGTTCGTTGCGGACACCGCGGCCGCCCATGGAGGATTGGTAGAGTGCAGCGATGGGTTGCACGGAGGCGCCCGCTTCCGGCTCAAGCTGAGGAGACGTTGATGAGCAACACGCCACCCCGGGTGATGGTCGTCGAGGACGATGAGACCATCGCGCTGGGACTCACCGCGGCGCTTCGCCATGCCGGCTACGACGTCCGCCGCTACGACCGCGCCGAGATCGCACTGGACGAACTGACCTCGTGGGAGCCCCATCTCATGGTGCTCGACCGGATGCTGCCCGGTGTCGATGGCCTGACCGCCTTGAAGTACATCCGGGCGAGCAGCCCGAGCCTCCAGGTCATCATGCTGACAGCCAAGGGAACGGAGACGGACCGGGTGGACGGCCTCGATGCGGGCGCCGATGACTACGTGCCCTAGCCCTTCAGCATCAAGGAGTTGCTGGCGCGGGTGCGGGCTCGCCTGCGCGACATGCCGACGGAGCCGGAGAGCCCCGACGAGTTCACATTCGGCGGGGTCAAGGCCGACCTTCGGCGACGGGTGCTCCATCGGGGCGGCGAAGAGATTCGTCTGACGACCCACGAGGCTGGCGTGCTGAGCTACCTCATCTCGCATCGAGGCAAGGACGTCACGCGGGAGGAGCTGCTCGAGAAGGTCTGGGGCTACTCGCCCACGATGCAGACCCGGACGGTCGACAACCAGATCCTCAAGCTCCGCAAGAAGATCGAGGAGGTGCCCGCAGACCCGCGGCACATCCTGACGATCCACGGACTCGGATACCGCTTCGAGCCGTAGGCCGGCTGCTTCGACCCCAGCGCACGCCGCGTCCATCCCCGTGGGCCCCGTAGAAGGCCCCGGACCCCGAGGGCCGCAGGATGGACCCAGGCGCTCAGGCCAGTTCGCCCCCGTCCAGGACGAGTTCCTGTCCGTTCATGCCGTTGGCGCCATCCGTCGCGAGGAAGGCGATCGCGTTCGCGATCTCCTCGACCGGTGTCGCCCGCCCCTGGGGC
>JAYYRS010000079.1:0-10453 GCA_036126975.1 Myxococcota bacterium | reverse complement strand
GGTCGGTGAGCACGCCGACGATGAGACCAAGCACACGCGCACGCAGCTCGGCATTGGGCTCACCCTCCCCCACCACGTTCTTGATCGGGTCCGCGAAATCTACGTTGCCGTCGCCCCCCGCACGAACGAGCTGGGCGCGGGCGCGGGCGATCGGGCTGATGTCCACCACGTTCGGCCGCAGCTGGGCCTTCGCGGACGCGTCGACCAGGCTGACCCGGGAGGGCTCTGCGCTGCGTGGTGCCGCGGAGGCCGTGTTGATGGTCGCGCTGTTGACGTTCATTGGGCTCCTCCTTGCATCCCGCATCGGGGGGTCGGTCACCGGCGGTCGTCCTATCTCTCCTCGGATCAGTGTGACCGAGGTTTGAACGCACGTCACGCGCTTATCACCAGTTTTGACACCGACCTGAATCCATGCGCCGTCGCTGGACTTCAGGGATTGACCTCCAACACGTAGGTTCGCTCACGGAAACCTCTGATTGAAACTGCTGCACCGCCGACGTCAACGCTCCCGGAAGTCATCGTGATCGTGACCTCGTCCTGGCGCACCGGGGTGCCTCGGACGACGTAGCGGGTCCCGTCGGCTTCTTCGAAGCGTCCTCCGGAGCCGAACACACGAATCGTCCGCAGGCGGTCGACGTCTTGCAGCGTCGTGAGATGGGAACCCGCATCGGACACAATCGTCTGGGGAACTTCCGTGAGAACCGGCAGCACGGTCCCAGCGGCGACGAAGACGGGGATCGCGGTTTCGTCGGCCTCGAACCAGCCCGACTGGACCGGAGTACCGGTCCAGTAGTCGTACCAGTCGACATCCGGGGGGAGGTCCACGTCCCGACCGACGGCGCCTTCCTGCTGCACCGGCGCGACCAGCAGGGCGTCGCCCAGCAACCACGCGTCGGTCCGGTCCCACGGGCCGCCGTACTGCATCGCCGGGGGAAGAAGAAGCGGTGTCCCTTCGGCTGCCGCGACATCGGCGAGCCCGCGCAGGTACGGAAAGAGAGCCAGGTGTTCCTTGGCGTACCGGGCGTAGTGCTGCCGGGTCTCATCAGTATGGTCGAACCGCCAGCCGCCCGCCGCGGCCGGGCCCTGGTGCGTCGCCATGATCGGCGAGAACGCTCCCAGGCTGCACCAGCGAAACCACAGCTCGCGGGTCGCGGACGCATGCCCACCGGTGGGCCGCCCGCCGATGTCGTGGGCGAAGAACGGAGATCCCGCGATCGATGCCCCGATGCCCAGGGCCACCACCGTTGGATAGCCATCTCGGGCATCGAAGCTGCTCTGCTGGTGTCCCGCCCAGGCGATCGAAGCGTCGGCACCGTTCCCCGACCAGCCGCTGCGCGTCACAAGCAATGCGTCCTGATTCCCGATGACGTCACTGGCGACCCGATGCCAGGCGGCCGGATGGGAATTGTGCTCCTCGACCGGATCCAGCCCGGCATAGACGGCATCGGGCGGGACCCACTCCCCCCGGTCCTGTAGCCAACCATCGAACCCGAGTGACAGCACGTCCGTCATCCGATCCCGGGCCCACCCGATCGCGTCCGGCGCGGTCGGATCAAAGAGCGCGACGTTCTCCCCCTCCGCGTCCGCCGTCCAGTACACGTCTCCGTCCTGCGTCTTGACGGTGTGCCCCTTCACGTCTTCCCCGTTCGCCGTCTGCACCGAGAGCAGCGGCGTGAACTCGACCAGCCACTTGAATCCGTCCTCCTCCAGCTGCCGGGCCATCGACGCCGCGTCGGCGTACCGCCCGGAGTCGACCGACCATTCGCCCGCGCCTGCATCACCGGTCGCATCCCGCGCCCCGCTCGACCAGTCCGAAGTGCGGAGTACCGAGGCCGGTACGCCCGCCTGCCGGAGCGCGAAGGCGGTCTCTTCGACAGCGTCGTCCCCGCCCGATGCGTCATGCCAGGGCGCGAAGGCCCAGTCCGGAGGGATTCGAGGCGGGCCGGTCAACATCATGTGACGCTCGACCACGTCCAGCGGCGTCGGCCCGGGGAGCACGACCAGTCCGACCTGACCGGTGGCCACCGCGATGGTCCAGCGGTCCGGGTCCGACGCGCAGAGGTCGACCTCCACCCGAGCGCTGGTGTCGACTCCAAGGCCCACGGGCTCATGCGGCCGGACCAGGAACGGCGAAGCCCGTGACGTGCTGTGCCGCGTGCCAGTGACGGACCACGCATCCGGCTCCTGGTCGGAATCGACCCGTCCGGTCCCCGGCTCGCTCACCCAGAGGTCGAACGCCTGCCCCCCGTGGTCGACGTCCATTGCGTAGGCGCCACCGCCCAGGAACGTGTCGTCTCCGCGACACCCGAATCCGACCCGAACGCGATCGTCCCGGTCGTCCGTGCCCGCGAGATCCAGCCTCAGCGACCCGCCTGCGCCCTCGGCTGCAGACAGTGTGGCCACGGCATCCCCATCCCGATCCAGCACCTCGGCAAGCCAGAGCGGACTGTCGCTCCGTGAACGGACATCGAAACCGCCCGCGCGGACCATGGACTCCGAAGCATTCGAGAAGCGGTAGGCCCCGGATCTGTGCTCGATGTCGACGGTCCCGGTGCCGATGCCGATGTCATGAAGGTCAAGGAGGCGCTGCCCTCGGTGGTCCACGGAGAGAGCCCCGGTCGCCTCATCCCACGACAGCCACCAGTCGCCGAACGCCTGGTCCGACGCCTTGCATCCACCAAGCAGGAGGACCGCGAAGCCAAGGCGGATGAACGCGGTCATGGAGGAAGCCCGGTCGGAGACCCGGCCTCTATACCGCGGTCGCAACCCGACCCATCAGCGACGGACCCGAACCCGCTCTGCGCGCATCTCACCGTACCTGCATCCACGGCACGCGATTCCTGCGTACACCGCAATCGGCGTCGCACCTGCCACGAACAGGAGGAGGCGGAAGAGGTCCTGCGCGCCGACCGACGCCAAGGCGGGGAGCGGAAGCACGACCAGCGAAGCCGCAACGAGCCCAAGGATCACGTCTGGATGTGCGCGCGCGCTGGGTTCGTTCATGGATGCTCCGGGCGGCGGCCCAGGCGCTCGCCCGTTCCGACACCCCGATGTACGGAATCCCCGCGCCGTCTCATGACCCCCCGTGCACCCCGACCGGCTACCGACGCCGCCCGTAGACGTCGGGGATCTCCGGGCCACCGGCCCGCCGCTGCATGACGAACAGCACCAGGACAGGGAGGGGCACCAGCAGCAGCAGCAGCACCAGCCGCCCGGGGCCGGTCTTCGCCGACTCCACGAGTACGGGTACGGACAGCAGCAGCATGAGCCCTGCGAGCAACCCCAGCGCGAGGTCGGCGCGCGCTCCGGTGCGCTTCGGGGACTCGTGTGGTGTGGGCACGGCACAGCTCCCGGCGCAGGGTTCGACGGAGGACCCCCCCGCGTCTTCCCGGACTACCCCAATCCACGCCCCGGGCTGGCTGTCCGCTTCCCGCTTGGCGTCACGGATTGTCTCCGGGCGCCTCTCCAGCGAGCCACCTCGGATGGGGGATGCATCCACCCGGCTCCAGCGCCAGACCGCTGCCGACATGGCTAAGAGGCCCCATGGACCTTTCGAGTGCCATCCTGCTCCCCGGGCTGTTCGCCGGCGCCATCGCGATCGGCGTGACCGTGGCCGTGGAGCGATGGGGCGGCCAGATCGGCGGCCTGATCGGAACCCTTCCCAGCACGGTCGTCCCTGCTTCAATCGGCATCCTGGCAACGTCTGCCTCTGCGAGCGACTTCCAAGCTGCGATGTACGCCACACCGGTGGGGATGCTGGTCAACGCCGTGTTCCTGTGGACGTGGCGCGCGCTCCCTCCCCGCCTTCCCGGGGGCGGGCTCCGGTTCCGTCTCCCATTGATGCTCGCGGCAAGCCTCTTCGTATGGGCCGGCTGTGCCACCGCCGCCCACGGTGCGCTGACCGCCCTTCGCGCATCCGCCGTTCCCCTGGTCTTCGCCGGCGTTGGCGGAACCCTGGCGCTTGGCATCCTGGGTGCGGCCGCCTGCCTGCACAACCCTCCCGCGCCCCGGGGCCGCCGCCCTGTCGGTCCACTCACCCTGCTGGCACGTGGCGTCCTCGCCGCCATCGCGATCGGAACCGCCGTCGCGATCGCGGGCCTCGGAGGTGCGCTTGCGGCCGGCCTCGCATCCACATTCCCCGCGATCTTCCTCACCACCATGGTCTCCCTGTGGGTCAGCCAGGGCGAGGCGGTGCAATCCGGGGCCGTTGGACCGATGATGCTCGGCTCGGCGTCCGTCGCCATGTTCGCCGCCGTGGGCGCATGGAGCCTCCCAGCATTCGGCCCCACTGCCGGGAGCGCGCTTGCGTGGCTGGCTTCCGCCCTCCTGGTGACGCTTCCGGCGTGGGCCTGGCTGCAGCGTCGCGCACGCCGCGAGCGCGCATCACGTTAGACGGCGGCAGCCGAGGAGGGCGCCATGGCCGGACGACTGGATGGGCGAATCGCAATCGTGACCGGCGGAACCCGTGGCATCGGTGAAGCAATCGCCACGGCGCTGCTGGCGGACGGGGCCACCGTGGTCGTCTCCAGCCGCAAGCCCGCGGGCGTCGCCGATGCCGTCGCCCGACTCGAAGCCGCCGCACCCGGCCGCGTCCACGGTGTCCCCTGCAACATGGGCAGACTGGAGCAGATCCACACGCTCTATGACGCGGCCGTCGAGGTCGCCGGCCTGCCAGACATCCTCATCAACAACGCAGCGACGAATCCGTACTTCGGGCCGATGATGGGGTTGGAGTTCCCCGCGTGGGAGAAGACGTTCGACGTCAACCTCAAGGGGCCCTTCGCCCTCACCCGGTTGTTCGCGCGTGGGCTGATCGCGGCCGGCGCACGGGGTGCGGTCGTGAACGTCTCGAGCATCTACGGACTGCACGCGGCTCCGCTCCAGGGCATCTACGGCATGACCAAGGCTGCCCTGGTCTCCCTCACGCAGACACTCGCCGCCGAGCTCGCGCCGTCGCGCATCCGGGTCAACTGCGTCGCACCTGGACTCATCGAGACGCGTTTCTCACAGGCCATCACCAGCGATCCGGAGTACGTCTCCATGTACACGGGACGCGCCGCGCAGTCCCGCGTCGGTGGACCGGCGGACGTCGCGGGTGCTGCCGCATGGCTGGTCTCCGACGCGGCAGGTTTCATCACCGGTCAGACCATCACGGTGGACGGGGGCTACCTGATGAAGTGAGCCCATGCGCTCGCATGCAGCGCGGCACGCCCGCAGGTCTACGGGGTGCCTTCCGGCCGCTGCTGTGCAGCCGGCCCCGTCTGCAGGTCTTCGAGGAGTCTCAGGACATCGCGCGCCCGGATCGGTTTCTCCAACACGGGGCTGCTCACGCTCTGCACGAACTCCGCCGCCCGCGGCAGGAAGGCCCCACCCGTCATGAAGGCGAGCTTCGGCACGAGTGCAGGTCGAGCCTGAGTGACCCAGGCATGCAGCTCCTGCCCCCCGCCCCGGTCCATCAGCACGTCGCTCAACACGAGGTCGAAGCCATCGTCGTCAGAGAGGAGCCGGATGGCATCCTCCGCGCTGCCCACGGTGACGACCTCATGCCGGACGCCGATGGCGCGAGACAACGCCTCTCGGATGGACGGCTCATCATCGACGATCAGGAGTCGAGATGGCCGTGGCGATGGCGGTCGCACGGGCGGGTCGAGCGGGACTGATTCGTCGTCGGCGTCGTGCATGCCGCGCAGCGGGAGCCGAAGCGTGAATGCCGATCCCTGACCGGGTTCGGACTGCAGGTGGATGTCACCCCCCATGCCCCGGACGATGCTTGCGCAGATCGCGAGACCGAGCCCGGTTCCCTCGCCGACCTCCTTGGTCGTGAAGAACGGCTCGAAGGCGTTGGCCACCTGGTCCGGGGACATGCCGCAACCCGTGTCCGCCACGACGACGAAGACGCTGTCCTCGGCCTGCCGGGCACGCACCGTCACGGCATGCTTCTCGGGCTCACCGGAGGGAATGGCCTGCGCAGCGTTCACGAGAAGATTCAGGAACACCTGAAAGAGCCGTCCCTCGTCTCCGAACACCGCAGGCAGCGCATCGGGAAGCTCCACGTCGACGCGCGCCCGGAACTGCAACTCGTTGCCGGCAACCCGCAACGCAGCACGAATCACCGCAGGCAGGGCGACGGGCCCGCGCTGATCCGAGACCCGCGAAAAACCCCGGAGTTCACGCACAAGCTCGGCCACTCGCCGCTCTCCCGCGGCGACGTCCGCGAGGAAGCCGTTGACCTCGTCGACACGCCGTGCGGCCTGCTCTGGGTCCTTTCCCGCCCGGAGACCGGCAGCGAGCTGCTTGAGATCCGCTCGGACGAGCTGCGTATTCGCCATCATGTACTGCAGCGGATTGTTGATCTCGTGGGCAAGCCCGGCCGAGAGGATGCCCATGCTGCTCAGCCGATCCGCCAGCATCAGGCGCGCCTGCACCGCGCGCTGCTCCGTCAGATCATGCGCAACGGTCACGACCTGCCAGTGGCCATCGAACACGACCGGAAGGTCCGTGACCCGGGCCAGCCACGCCGACCCGTCGGTGCGACGCAGACGCACGTTGCGCGATGCGCTCGCCTTGTGGGAACGCGACGCTTCCAGCCATTCCGACCGGACGGACTCGACGTCCTCCGGCGCGATCAGCTGTTCGGCGAGCTCGCCGAACAGCTCGACCGGGTCCACGACGCCAAAACATCGGGCCGCGGCTGGATTGGCATAGGCGACCACACCGCTCCGGTGGACGACGACCGCCTCGGGGAGGCGCTCGATCAGCGACCGGAAGCCCTCTTCGGATTGCTTGAGTCGCGCGAGCGCAGCCCGCTCATCGCTGACGTCATGGAACAGCACCAGAGCACGCGGGACCTGCTCGGGCGCGGTGGGGAGCGGAGTCGCCACGATCCGGACCCATCGGGGCTCATCCGAGCGCGACTTCAGCGGGACCTGGATCTCGGCCCGTTCCCCCTCACCGAAGACCCGCCGCACAAGTGCGAACCACTCCGGCCGGGCATCCCGGGCGATGCAGGCCTGCACGGACCGACCCGTCGCGCGATCGCCCGGCAGCCGCAGCAGCCTCACCAGCCCTGCATTCGCCGAATGCAAGGTGCCCGACATGTCGATCGTGCCCTGCCCCACTGGCGCCTCGATGGGCGCCGATGGAAACCCCGCGCCGACCATGCCGGGCATCTGCGCGAGCAAGGCATCCGCCCCGTCCGCATCCCCCCGCTCCAGCACGCGATCCATGTCGGCGATGAGGCCACGAAGCTGCTCCCGAAGCTCCTGCACTGCGACGAGGCCCGGTGCCGCCCTCGCGGAGACCGGCCCTTCATCCTGCAGCTGGTCGTCTGCGCCCACATGCTCCCCTGGGGCACACCATGCGCCCGGCGGCCCACCGCATCCGGGTCATCGTCGGGTGGGTCTGCCGGGAGCATAGACCAGTCCACACCCGCCAGCCCCCATCGGCAGCCCATTGGCCGCAGCGGGTCCGCTCAGCGGGACGCTGCGGGGACCGGCCGCCGGGCGTGCCGCGCAAAGTAGACGAGCGAAAGCACGAAAAGCGAGGTGCAGGCTATGGCAGTGATGTAGCTGAAGCCCGTGAAGAACTCGAGCCAGGACAGCTCGGCCTGCCCCAGATCCTTGTAGAGCATCAGGGCCACGGATCCCAGGTAGCCGAACGCGTCCGTGACATAGATGAGGAACCCCGCCGTGCCCACTGCTCCGACCGCGGCAAACAGTCGGTCGAAGAGGACGCAGCCGTAGGGCACATAGGCGATGTAGAGGCCCAGTCCGAGACAGACCATCCACGCTGCGGGGCCGATGGTGCCCGTATGGAACGCCACGGTCGAAAGCCCCACCAGCGCCGTGCCGCTCGCCATCAAGGCATGGACCAGGAGCAGCGCCTTTCGGTTGTCCTTGACGAGCATCAGGAGTCCGAGCGCGACCAGGGTGCCCACCGTCACCGGTATCTCCGCCGTCGCGAGAATCTCCGGTGATCCCTCGTACCCCAGCTCCGCCCAGATCTCGACGGCGAAGTTGTCGCGGAAATCCCGGTATGCCGTGAGGAGGACATAGAGCAGCGTGAGCGCACTGAGACCCACGAAATACCGCCCGAAGAATGCTTTTCGTGCCGGGCCGTCCATGGGCTGTCGGCGTGTACGGGCAGCGATGTCCTCCGGAGAAGGCGGCGGCAGATTGGCGAGCATCGTGACGAAGACGGCCATTGGCAGCGCGAAGATGGCGCCGACCATGAACGGCATCCAATACTCGTCGACACCCGCAGCCATCATGGCCTTCCCGAGGGACTTCACCACACCGCTCGCAAGGATGTAGCTGGCCGACAGGCCGGCTCCGAGCACCTCCGACAGGCGGCGACCCTCGAGAAAACCGAACACGAGACCCCAGACCATCCCCAACGGCAGGCCGTTGACGAACAGACACAGCGCCGACCATGGGGCGGGCACGACCGCGAAGGCGAGCAGCGCAGCCCAGGCCAGCGATATGACGCCCAGGATGCTGACCGCCCTCCTGGCCGCCGTCATCTCCGAGATGACCTTGATGCCCAGGAACTTGGAGGTGCAGTAGCCCAGCACCTGGCTCACGATGAAGACCGTCTTGTAGGACAGCGCGCCGACGTAGGGCAGCTCGACCGTGCCCGCGAACGTACCGGCGGCGAATGGCTTCCGGAACGCGTACATGCAGAAGTACGTGCTGAATGCCGCCAGGATTGCATATGCCGAGAACACAGCCGGGTGGGTGCGGTCCAGCCAGGCGGTGACGCGGGGGAACCGGAGCATGGGCGACCTCGCAGGGAGGGGCCGACACTCCCACGCCCTGCACGCCGCCTGCAAGTCGGCCATTCGCCCGCGCGCCAGGGTCGACCCGCATCTGTGCCCCCGCCTCCCTGCACGCCGTGCGATACCCTGGCACCCCAAGGCAACGTCGGGGGACCCATGGCTGCCATCCAGGACATCTTCGCCCTCCTGCCCGAGCGCTACAACGCCGGTCGTCTCGATCGGGTCGTCACCGCCTATTTCTCGGTCGGGCCCGAGAAGTGGTCCGTGGTGATGGACCCGGACAAGGCGGAGGCCACGCCCGGGCGTCCGTCCGGCTCCGCAGACTTCGTTCTCAAGGTCGACCCCAGGCTGTTCGAGAAGATGGTAGTGGACGGCAAGAAACCCGGACCGCTGGACGTCGCGCGTGGGCGGATCAAGACGAACGATGTCGCGATGCTGAAGCGCCTCCCCGAGCTCTTCCGTCTCGGGAGGTGAGTCCCCTGCGCCGGCTGCTCTTTGGGATCGCGGCCGTGGTCGGCGGAACACTTGTGGGTGCAGCCGGAGCGGAGTTCTCGACCCGCTCCCTCGATCCTCGCCTGCCCGTCCAGCGCATCGGCAAGGACGACTCGTCGACCCTCCATGGCAAGGGAGACGGCCTCTACTGGACGACGAACGTCGCCCGGCATGACCGACGGCGAACAGGCTGCCCGTCCGACGCAACGGGGCCTCGGGTCCTGCTGCAGGGAAGCAGCATCCTGTGGGGCAGCGGCGTCGAGTCGCAGCAGGCACCGGGCATGCAGCTGCGCATCGCCATGCAGGAGGTCGGGATTGCCGATCCGTGCGTGATCAACCACTCCCAGCCCGGGAGCACGTTCGCAACCCAGCGTGCGGCCCTCGCCGACACGCCCGCAGCCCCGGCCGATGTGCTCGTGTGGGAGCTCTGGCAGAACAGCATCCACCGGTTCGTCCGTGTCGGGGATCTGGCCTACAACTTCGGTCGACTCCGGGTCGGTCCTGGGGGAGTCCCGGACCCCTTCGGCATGGGAATCGCGGCCCGTCCCCTCTTCCAGCACTCCTCCTTCTATGCATGGATGGCGCTCCGGCAGGCCCCGAGGTCATCCCACGAGCGGAAGGTCTCGGACCTCTGGACGAGCTTTGCTCCCACCTTCGTTGCCGGCGCCATGGAGCAGGCGGAACGCCGGGGCGCCCAGCTCCTGGTGGCGAGCTTTCCGAGCCTCGACCGCCCCTTTTCCGAGCAGCTCCAGTGGAACCGGGAGATGTACGGTCCCGTGCTCGAGGCCCTCGCCGCGGAGGGCATTCCCATCATCGAGATGGATCGTGCGTTGTTGCCACACGACCCGGTCGACGTCCGCGCAGACACGTGCTGCCACTACAACCCGGCGGGTGTGCAGATCGTCTCCCAGCTCCTTGCAGGACCGATCGCCGAATCGCTTCGCGCCGGATCCGCATCCCGGGCATCCGGAGGGCCCATCGATTCCGCAGCGCGACCCGCGCGCTGAACCTCAGCGCGACCGCCAGCGCTCGCCGGGTTCCTTGCGGCGCTCCCGGCCAAGCTCCTGTTCGTACCGGATCCGGAGGATCGACCCGGGGTCATCCGTCGACTCGAAGACCGTGTGCCATCCATCCGGCAGCACCGGGTGCAGCCGGTCGAAGATCCATCGGGCATCGCGAGGGCTC
>JAYYRS010000078.1:0-4878 GCA_036126975.1 Myxococcota bacterium | reverse complement strand
GCTGTCGAGGCTCAACGTGTTGAGCTGGTTGGACGAGACGGTGACGGTGAATGCCTCTTCGCCCCAGGCCCAGTTTCCTGGCCCTGTCGGCGTCTCGGCGGGGCCGAGCTGCTGGATGCCAAGCTGGACGAGCGTGGTTCGACCATCCTGGTTGCCGTAGGAACTGCCGAACAGGAACTGCACGGTGTCGATGGTCAACGGGAGGTCGGCGGGGTCCGGCGTCAAGACGGTGATGGCACACTCGGGAAACTCCAGCCAGGCGACGCTGTCGCTCGAGTCGAACGTGTCGTCATAGGCGGAGTCGTTGCGAAGCACGACCTCGTCTGCGTGGGCAGGAGTGGTCGTGAAGAGCAGCGGCAGCAGAAGGGACATCGGACCTCCGACGGTCGATCATACCTGTCAGGGAGGGCGCCAGGTCGATGCCCTCCGCGCGGTGCGATCCCCCGGCCTGGACGCCTCGCTTCCCGTCGCGTGGTGCGTCAGCTGGCACATCGCGCAGACGCGGGCCCCACGGTGCGAGGCGGCCGGCTACGGTGTCGAGGTGATGAATCCCTCTGCCCGGCGCCATGGTCCGTGGTTCGCGCTGCCGCTGGCCTTCCTCGGGGCGATCGTTGCCGCGCGCATGCACCTGTCCCGCTCTGCGGAGGATGTGGCCCCTCCGCCCGCCGAGCCTGCTGCGCTGCATGCGTGGCTCGCAGAGCGGGCCCCCCGGGTCGACAGGCCCGCGCTTGGTGCCGATGCATGGCCCGACCTGGCCGGGCAGCCTGCGCTCTCGCTGTGGGCCCGGATGCGCCTGGACCCCGCAGATCTGAGTCCCGCCGTCGCCCGCGGGCTCGCGGTCCACGCTGTCCCCGTCCGCTTCCTCAGGGCCCTCGGCCCCCGGTCCGGCCTGGACCCGGAGGTGCTTGCGGTCCTGTTGGATCCCGAGCTCATGGAGCGGGTCGCGTCTGCATGTCCGCGCCTGGATCCAGGCATGCGGGCCGCGCTCTGCGGTGCGACCGCACGCACCATCGCGGCGCGGGACGAGGCACTGGCGGAGGTGATGCTGCAGGGCGATGATGACCTCGCCCTCTGGGCTGCGGAATCTGCATCCGGTCTCGGCGATGCAGGTGTGCGCATTGGAGAGACCGTCCATCGGGGCGCCGCCGAGGGACCGGCCGGCGACCGGGCGCGGGGGCATGCCCTGGTCGTCCTCGCGCGCACGCTGCCACCAGAGGACGCGCTCCGGCGACTGGAGCAGCACGCCCGGGCCGAGGATCCCCTGGCTCCCCTCGCCATCTTCGAGGTCAGTCTCCTTCCCGGTGGCGAGCGCCTCCTGGCGTCGCTTGCCGGGTCGATCGAGGAACCCGGGCTCGCAGCGCTTGCGTCCATCGCGGCGGAACGCGCGGCCGGCCAGTCTCGTGAATCAGGGGGGGGACTGTTCCAGCGCGGGCTCTGATGCCTCCACCTGGAAGCGCACCGCCCAGGCTTCTCCGTCCACGAGGACCCGCGCGGGTGTCAACGCCGGTGAGAGCGCGCGGAGCGTGCGTCTCGCGCCCGGAAGGTCCAGCTCGGTGATCAGCACGGCGTCGCCCGCGGCCAGGGGGGCCTCTCCGATGCGGTAGGGGCTCGGGAGGGCCGCACGCGGACGGTCTCCGCGGCGCGCCGCGATGGCGGCATTGAGCGTGGTCACCACCGGGGTGTCGCCCTCTGTGAGGTCGGCGCCGGCTGCGGCGAGCGTGGCAGGAGAGATGTGGTCCATCGGCACGACCTGGGCCACCCAGGCGGCATTGCCCATGCTGGCCCCGGTGAGGACCGTCATGAGCAGGACGCCTGCCGACCATCGGCCGCCGGGGAGGCGAGCCCGGAGCGTCACGAGAGCGCGGCCGGCGGCGACCATCGCAGGCACGGCGCAGGCGAGGACGATCGGATGGAGGTTCTGGGCCGGCAGTTCGACCGCGCGCGCATTGGGCGCGATGGCCAGCGGCAGGGCGGGCAGGCCGAGAAGCGCGGCAGAGGAGAGGACCCGCCAGCCACCGCGCCGTCGGAGCAGCAGGATGCTCCCGCCGAGGGCGAGTGCGGCGAGCCAGGCCGGGACGGCCACCGGGAGGGCATACCGGAGCCAGCCGGTGAGTCCGGCGGCGTCCAGCCCGCCGAGCCCGTTGCCTCCGGTCAGCCCCGACACCGCCCTCCGGAGTGGTGTTCCCCATGTGCCCATCGAGATCTCCATCAGGAGCCATTCGTGGGGAACGACGGCGTCCCATGCGTAGACGACGGGCTCCCAGGCTCGCCCTCCGAGGCGCGGCCCGTCTGCAGCGAGCGCGAGCGCGGCGAACCAGGGGAGCACCACGAGGCCGCACGCCGCGAACGCAGCCCGTGCCGCCCGGGGCGCGAATGGCAACAGGACGACGCCGACCAGGGCAGCCTGCACCACGGCCTCTCGTCGAGAGAGGACCGCCAGCCCGAGCAGTGCACCCACGGCGGCACCGCGGCGCATCTGCTGCACGCCTTCATCCCGGAGGCTCATCGCGGTCGCCACGGCTCCCAGGATGGCGAGCCATGCCAGCGCGCGTCCGCTGGACTGTGCGACGAGCGCGTGGATCGCGGGCGTCGCCAACAGCAGGGCACTCGCGATGACCGCGGGCGCAGGGACCGACAGCCGCCGGCCGATCGCAGCGAGGGGGATCACGAAGAGCCCGGTGCACACGGCGGCGGCCGCATGGCTGGCCGACCAGGGGTCCGTCACGAGCGAAGCGACCCCTGCCAGGAGCGGGAAGGCCGGCATCCAGAAGAAGGGCTCGACGCCTGCGCAGGCCGATGCGTCCAGCCCCAGCCGGAGCAGGCACCCTCCGGCCGCCGCCATCTCGGGCCCGTCGGGGACGGAACCCGGGCGCGCGACAACGGCCAGCGCGAGGGTCACGCCGGCGGCAAGCACCGGAGCCGGGTCGGGGAGGAGACGGTCCACGAACGCATCGTATCGGGGCGGGCCCCGCGTGCCGTCAGCTGAGGCGGAAGCGCAGCTTCCGAATGGCGCCGCGGCGTTTGATTTCGACGTTGAGGATCCGCTTCTTCCGCAGCTTCCGGTAGGCACTCAGTGCCTGCGGTATCGATGTGACCGGCTTGCCGTTGACGGCATGGACGACGTCGCCGTTGCGGAAGCCCGCCTGATGCAGGACGCTGCCGCAGCGGATGCGCCGGACCCGGAAGCCCTGGATGTCGCCCGCGGCGTCCCGGTGCCAGCCGACCCATGCCAGTCTCGCCGCCTGCTTGAGATCCGATGTGTATGAATCCACGAGGTCCCGCTCGATCCGGAATCGATCGCCGCCTTGCGCCACGATCCGCGGGTCCGGATCCAGGCATCTCTTGCCGCTCCTCCTGCCGGCCCGGGTGATGCCTTTCCCGACGCGGGCCGGTCGGAGCGACGCGGGCGCAGCTGCACTGGGGCGCACGGAAGGCCCGCCCGCCGCCGCGGGCGACGGAAGCGCCAGAGCGCCGGCGGTGCGCTTCGACTCCGCCGGGCTGGATGATGGCTCGACGGGGGCCGGGTCACGCGCGGCCTCCGTTCGTTGCCGTTGCTCGGGTTCCGGGCCTTCGGTATCGGCCGGCCCGGCAGACGCAGCCTCGTCCGACAGCAGCGCTGGCAGCGAGGCGTGCAGGTGGACGACCCGCTCGGGCGCGGGAAGGGGGGTCGTGATCGGGACCTCGACCTGCATCGCGGCCAGCCAGACCGGGAACGCGAAGAAGCTGGTGGCGAGCGTGGCGGCGGCAGCGACCTCCGCCGCCTGCTTCATCGCATTCATGTCGGGCCTCCAGGAGAATGGTCCCTCGGACGGGTCCTGCGGCGTGGCATTCGACGGCGTTTGTGTGACACCTGCGCAATTCCTGGCGTCCGCTGCCGGACGGGATGGCTGGGCGGCGGTCGACTGTTGGCGCGGAAGGGAGACGTCGAGCCCGTCGGCCACGACGGCATGAACTGGCCGGTCGGCCAGCCCCAAACTGGCCAGCCGGCCAGCCTTGCTTTGTGAGAATCGCGATACAGTGGGGCGTCTCGGTAATCGTATCGGCTGGCGGATGTCGTGCGGTGCGTTAGCGGGGCCCGGCCGTCGCCCAGGGAGGGGCCATGCGTTTCGACAATGTCGCGGTCCTGTCCGTCCAGTCCGTGGATGCGCCGCATCGCATCGCGTCGGGGTTCATCAACGCGCGGCTGCGGCCCGTGATGGACCGGCTGGGAATCCACGTGGACCTGCTCGGAAAGGTGGCGGGGGTCAAGGCACGGCGCTTCTGGGACCCAGGCGTCCAGCCGAGCCAGGCCGCGACGTTGGCCGCGGAGGCGGTGCTCGCCGAAGCCGCGGTCGACCGGAGCCGGATCGGTGTGCTCGTCAACACCTCCGTATGCCGGGACTTCCTCGAACCCGCGACCGCATGTCTCGTGCACGGCAACCTCGGCTTGTCCGCGGACTGCCTGAACTTCGACCTCGGCAATGCCTGCCTGGCATTCCTCAACGGCATGCAGGTGGTCGCGACCATGATCGAGCGCGGGCAGCTCGAATACGGACTCATCGTGGACGGGGAAGGCAGCCGCCACATCGTCGAGGCCACGCTGCGCCGCCTCACGACCGAGAGCGTGACCGCAGAGGAGTTCCACCAGCAGTTCGCATCCCTGACGCTCGGCAGTGGCTCTGCTGCGATGCTGCTCGGGCGAGCGGACCGGCATCCGGACGCCCACCGCTTCGTGGGCACGGTCAGCCAGGCAGCGTCGCACCAGAACCACCTCTGCCGTGGCACGGCGGAGAAGATGCTGACGGACAGCCGTGGCCTGCTGAAGGCGGGCGTGGACCTCGCGCAGCAGACATGGTCCAAGGCGGAGCAGGAACTGGGCTGGGACCGAGCCGTCATCGA
>JAYYRS010000077.1:0-2502 GCA_036126975.1 Myxococcota bacterium | reverse complement strand
TGACGGTCACGGAACCCTGCACGGCCTCCCAGAGCGGCGCGAGGACCGGTGCACTCAGCGCGGCGCCGATCGCCAGGCCCATGACCCCTTCGGGGCTCCGGGCGCGGACCAGCCACCACGCCGCCGCGATCCCCAGCGCGTGCGTCGCCGTCCCAGGGTGACCGCCGCAGAGCAGCCCTGCCACGGCGAGCGCCGTGCCGACACCCGAGCGCCGCTCCACGGCGAGCAGCAGCCACGGGAGCCAGGCGAACGTCGCTGCGTGCGGATGCAGAAGCCAGACAAAGGGCACGGGCCCGGTCATGGCCGCGGCACCTGCCACGGCGGCCGCCCATGGGCCAAGACCCAGGGCCGCGCCGAGCAGCGCTGCGCCGAGCCCCGTCCAGACCAGCACGAACACGACCGCGGCGTCCTGGGCCGTGGCGGGGTCGAACACGACGCGGAGCACCGTCGCAGGAGCCGCCACCTGGGATTGTCCGTCTGCCAGGAGGTCCGTGCCCCCGTAGATGTCGGGATTCCAGAGCGGCACCCGTCCCGCGCGGAGGTCGGTCGCCACCCGTCGATGCAGCGCCTTGAACTGCAGGGCGGGGTCGGACAGCGCGGGGTGCCGGACGCGGCCTCCCGGCGCATCCTGGAAGGCGACGTGCACCGAAAGATGGTCGTCTGCACTGACAACCCGCGGTCCGGGAATCGCTCCGGGGAACGCCAGCGGCGGGATCAGCGCCAGCAGAAGCAGCGGCCACCATCGGCGCACGCCGTTCACGACAGCGGCAGCCGGATGGCAGGGTCGGCATCGCCCATGTCGAGGTGCACATCGAGTTGCGGCAGGGCGATCCTGATCCCGGCTTCCTTGAGCCCGTTCCAGATTGCCAGCCGCATCGCGGACCGGTGCCGCAACGCCTGGTCCGGCTGCTCCGTCCATACCGAGAGCTCGAAGATGAGGGCGCTCTTGCCGTAGTCGAGGAACAGGACCTCCGGCTCCGGTTCCGCCGTGCGCCACGGCATCCGGCGACCCGCCTGCTCGAGCACGGCAGACACCGTCGCTACGTCCGATGCATAGGACACCCCCACCGGCACACGCAGACGGTAGGTGCGGTCCTGCTTCGTGAAGTTGCGCACCGTGCCCTGCGCGAGGGTGGCGTTCGGCACGATGAGCTGGTCTCCGTCGAGCGTGCGGACCACCGTGGTGCGAATGGTCAGCTCCTCGACATGAACCATCTGGCCATCCACCTCGAGGACGTCCCCTGGGCGGATGCTCCGCTCCATGAGCAGGATGACGCCAGACACCAGGTTCTTCGCGACCGACTGCATGGCGAGGCCGAAGCCCACCGCGAACACCGCACCTGCCGCGAGCAGCGCATCCAGGTCGATTCCAATCGTCTGGAAGGCGGAGATCACAGCCAGGGCCAGCACCGTATTCTGGGCGATGCGCTGCACCATCTGCATCGTCCGGACGTCTTCCACGCCCCGAAGCGCGAAGGCGCGCCCGATCGCGGCCTTCACGAGGCGCGAGGCCCAGGCGCCGCCCGCCATGATGACCGCGACGGCCACCACCGTACCGAGCGTGATGCGGGTGCCGGCGACGGTGAACAGATGCACGGCGAGCCCTGCCTGGGCGGTGAGCAGCAGATCCGAGACCGTCACGGAGGGCTCCTGGAGGGATGTGGCCGTCGGAGACTACTTCGGCAGGGTGACGATCTGCTTGTAGATCCGGGTTTCACCCAGCTGGCCCTCCAGCCAGTCGAGATCCGGACCGTCCACCGGCGAACTGTAGTTGTACAGGATCCAGTCGTCGTCCCCTTGTGGAAGGACGCTCGCAAAGCAGGTGTCTCCCTTGCTCGGAAGGTCCAGCACGAACTCCACCCGCCTCGTGGCGGCGTGCACCTCCCACAAGGAGCAGCGCTTCGGATGATTCCAGTAGTCCACCTGGTACTCCAGGGTGGCCGCGCGCGCGTCGAGATGGTCGTAGCCGAGATCGTAGTGGCCCGTGCCATTGAGATTCCGACGGCCCACCAGCCACACCCGGCTGCCGTGACGGAACACGAGCGGAGAGTCGTACTTCCGGGGGTCGGGGCTGCAGGTCCAGTCGGCCAGGGCGTCGGGCGGGGCCGTGCAGACCTTCGAACCCCATCCGTCCCGGTCCCCTGCCTCGTTGCGCATGACCGCCACGAGCGAGCCATCTTCGAGACGCGCCATGGCGGTCTCCGAACCGCCACCGGTGTGGACCGTCGCCGCGCCCGGCACGAACGCGGACCAGGAGCGGCCGTCGGAGGTCGTCAGCAGCTTGACCTCCAGCTGGGGCGCATCGGTGCCGGTATCGCCGAAATCGTAGATGTCGGCCCCGCCGGTGTATCCGACCATGACGGGCGCGCCGTCCCAGTCATAGAACCGCCACGGGATGAATCCATCGTCGAAGGTGAGTACGGGCGGCCCCCAGGCCCCGCTGGCATCGCGCACCACGTGGTAGGTCTGCCCGGGCTCGAAGTCCGTCGCGCTCGCCCCGAG
>JAYYRS010000076.1:0-4055 GCA_036126975.1 Myxococcota bacterium | reverse complement strand
ATGGTGGGTCCTCCTCTCGGTCCGGATGCCCTACCCCAACGGATGCATGGGTCCCACCGACCACGGCCGCGACAGGTGTGGTCGGGAGCGGTTCCCGATGCAGAACGGCCAGAACGCCGATTCCCGGACCGCATTGTGATTTCGAGACGTGGTCGAGATTCTCGTTCTGCACGCTATTCCGGTGCAGTAAAGCGTCTCTGGCTCCAACAAGCGGGCCCGAAGGAGCGCGTGGAACGGTTAGGCAGCCCGACATGTCCATGCTCGACGCCATGCGTGCGGCCGCAGAACAAGGGCCGTGGTCCCAAGGGGTTCGGCTCGCCCGCGCAGGCAGCGTGCTCGCTGTCAGCCAGAGCGACGAGGAGATCCTCCTCAAGGTCGTTGTCGCTGGCGCACCGGTGCCTTTCACGGTGAACCTGTGGCCCGAAGATGAGGATTGGGCCTGCACCTGTCCGTCCGAGGCGGATGTCTGCTGCCATGCTGCCGCTGCGGTCATTGCGCTCGCCAAGGCCGATCGGTCCGGCAAGCCGCTGCCCAAGGTGAGCGATGCCCTGGCTGCGCCAGCGGGAGGGGTGCCACGGTCGGGTGCCACGGTCGGGTACCGGCTTGTTCGCCAGAATGGGGGACTGCAGCTGTCGCGGGTGCTTGTGCGGGCCGGATCGGATCAGCCCTTCCGGGGCAGCTTGCTGGGCCGCCGGGACCCAGCAGATGGAATCGTCCTGTCGGAAGGGTGGGATCTCGACATCGAAAAAGCACTCGCGCAGAGGGTCGAGCGCCCCGTGACACGCGAGCTTGCGCCGCGGCTGCTGCAGCTGCTGTCGGCCAGTCCAGACGTGAAACTGGATGGCGAGGCAGTGGTCTGTTCCAGCGAACCGGTGGTCCCCATCGGCCGCGTGGATGACGACGGAGATGGGTTCAGGCTCCGGATCGTCCGGGACCGCACCATTTCCGAGGTGTTCTCCAACGGAATGGTCCGGTGCGCCGATGCACTTCGGCCCGTATCCAAGGGCGGGCTCAAGCGGGAGCAGTACCAGGCCTTGAGCAAGGGCATCCACTACCGAATGGATGATGTGGAGAAGCTGGTCGCGGATGCGCTGCCCGCCCTTCGGCAGCGGATCCCCGTCGAGGTCCGGACGAAGCGGCTCCCAGAAGGGGAGGCGAGCAAGCCTCGGCTGATGCTGTCGACCGAGGCCAAGGGCGACCAGCTCGTGGTGAAGCCTGTGCTGGTGTATGGCGACCCACCGGCCGCCCTCGTCGAGCGGGGCGAGCTCACCCTGCTGGGCTCCACCGTGCCGATCCGGGACCGTCGGATCGAGGACCGGCTCGTGCGGGAGTCGGGTGCCCGCCTCGGCCTGCCCGTGGGGCTGGAGCGTGCGTACCATGGCGAAGCCGCCGTTCGCTTTGTCGCCCGGGCCAGGGAAGAGAAGACGCCGTTCCAGGGAGACGGCTGGAAGCGCTTTCTCCGCGCTGAACCGGTGGCGCCCCTGGTCACGATCGAGGGCGAATCGCTCGATGTCGATCTCGGCGGTGCGGACCCGCGGGCGGTCATCGACGCGTGGATGTCCGGAAGCAGCCTCGTCCGGGTCAAGGACGGGTGGGCTCCGCTGCCGGAGGATTGGCTCTCCCGGTACGGTCACCTCGTCGCTGACCTGCTCGCCGCACGCGACGAGGAAGGCCGGGTCGCGCGCCACGCCCTCTTCGACCTGGCCCGGCTCGCGAAGGAACTCGACCAGCCCCCCCCACCGCGGCTCGATGGTCTGCAGACCCTGCTCGACGACTTCTCGGGCATCCCCGAGGCGCCCCTGCCGGGGGACCTCACGGCAACGCTGCGGCCATACCAGCGCGAAGGCGTCAACTGGCTCACATTCCTCCGGGATGCTGGCCTCGGCGGCATCCTTGCGGACGACATGGGCCTTGGGAAGACCCTGCAGGCGCTCTGTGCCATTCCGGCCGGAGACGGGCGGCGTACGCTGGTCGTCGCGCCCACGTCGGTGCTGCAGAACTGGAGGGTCGAAGCAGAGAAGTTCCGGCCGGCTCTCTCGGTCAGCGTGTACCACGGTCCGGGTCGGGTCCTGTCCGGGGACGCGGACCTGGTGCTCACGACCTACGGGGTGCTTCGACTCGACGTGGAGAAGCTGGGAAAGGTCGCCTGGGACGCCGTGGTGCTGGACGAAGCCCAGGCGATCAAGAATCCGGAATCCCAGGTCGCGCGTGCGGCATATCGAATGGATGCGCCCTTCCGGCTGACGCTCACGGGGACGCCCGTGGAGAACCGCCTCGAAGAGCTGTGGAGCCAGATCCACTTTCTCAACCGCGGGCTCCTCGGCGGACGGCGAGACTTCTCCGAACGCTATGCCAAGCCGATCGCGGTGGGGGAGCCGGGTGTCGCACGGCGGCTCCGGCAGCGGATCAAGCCGTTCGTCCTGCGCCGCATGAAGTCCGAGGTCGCCCGCGATCTGCCGCCTCGGACAGACATGACGCTGCACTGCACGCTATCGGCGGACGAGCGGGACGCCTATGATGCGGTGCGGGCGGCCACCTATGAGCGCGTGGTGCAGCAGCTCGGCGAAGGCCGGGGTGTGATGGCAGCCCTCGAGGCGTTGCTCCGACTGCGGCAGGCGGCCTGCCATACGGGGTTGCTTCCGGGGCAGGACGCCGCGTCAAGCTCCAAGATCCAGCTGCTCCTCTCGACGCTCGACGCGGTCATCAGCGAGGGGCACAAGGCGCTCGTCTTCTCCCAATGGACGGCCCTGCTGGACCGCGTCGAGCCGCACCTGCGTGCCGTGGGGCTGCCCTTTGTCCGACTGGACGGCACGACCCGGGACCGCCAGTCGGTCGTCGACGCGTTCCAGGACCCGGAAGGCCCCCCCGTGTTCTTGATCTCGCTGCGGGCCGGTGGCACCGGACTGAACCTGACGGCAGCGGACCATGTCTTCCTGCTCGATCCGTGGTGGAACCCTGCGGTCGAGGACCAGGCCGCGGACCGGGCCCATCGGATCGGCCAGGACAAGCCGGTGATGGTGTACCGGGTGGTTGCGGAGGATACCGTTGAGGAGAGGATCCTGGCCTTGCAGCAGCGCAAGCGGAAGCTTGCAGAGGCGGCCCTCGGCGAGGCAGGACAGGCCGGCGGCATCACGCGCGACGAGCTCCTCGCACTGCTGGTCTGACGGTTCGCGGGTCGTACGCAGCCACGCGGGCCGGCAGTCGGCCGGCCAAGGGTCGCGTCAGCCTGATTCTCCGCCGGCATGGCGCGAGTCCGTCATCGTCGGCCGACGCAGGATGGGAACCGTCCCGGGTCGCACCACGGTGCCCGGCCCTTTTTCGGTGCTGGTCGGGAGGATGTCCTTGCCAGCCTCGGCAGCCGCCGCCGCCGGGCTGAGCTTGGATTCGTCCTGCCGGCCCTTGTTTGCGGCCTGTCGGGCATGGAGCTTCCGGGCCTCTTCCGCGAGTTGCGCGACCTGTTCGTCCAGCGAAACGTCGAGGAGGTCTGCCCACTCCAGTGCGCGTGGTTCGCCCACCCCGTCTCGGGCGAGGATGGTCGCCATCTCCAGTCCCAACCGGGCCACCGCCTCGGGATGCTGGAGGGAGATGTCATTCCGGTTGACTGGATCCTCGGCGCGATTGAAGAGCTGCACGAGCGCGGGCCCGGACTTCATCGGTCGCCACACCAGCTTCCAGTTCCCCTGCTGGTATGCACGGTCCTTCGCGCCGAGCAGGTATTCGTGAAACTCCGGCCGGATGTGGACGAGACCGGTCTCCGCGTCGACCCGATACTTCCGTCCCACGCCCTCCCATGGATAGCTGGCATGTCCTGAGTTCCAGTACCGGCGCTCGGTCATGCCGGTTTCGACGTAGAGGGGCCGGACGGGGTCCTCCCGCTCTCCCGCGATGAGGTTCGCCATCGTCTTGCCGTCGAAGTCGTTCGGCCATTCCAGCTCGAGCCGCTCGACCAGGGTGGGCACGATGTCGACGGTCCGAACCGGATCGGCCACGCGGGTTCCGGCTCCGGTTCCGTCCGGGTAGCGAATGGCCAGCAGCGTCCGATGCTGGTTGTCGCC
>JAYYRS010000075.1:0-4602 GCA_036126975.1 Myxococcota bacterium | reverse complement strand
ATGACCCCGCGCCTTGGCGTTCCGCATTGGAGGGGGGTGGCGTGGTGCTCAGTCACAAGGCCCGTGACCACCATCTCGCGAAGCATCCTGTGGGCGACGGCGTGATCCTGCTGGTTCGCCACCCGGCGGATGCGGTCCTCTCGGACGCTCGCTTCTTCGCGCTGACGCAGCTCGACAATTTCGTCCGCGGCTGCGGACGCCGACCCGATGAGGCGACCGACGCCGATGCACAGCATCTCGTCGGGATGTACCTCAACGCACTCCTTCAGTCGGGCTCGGTCCCCAAGCAACGGAGACTCGGATTCGGCTCATGGGGGGAGCATGCGACCAGCTGGCTCGATGAGCTGAACGCGCAGCCGAGCCTTGTGGTCCGATACGAGGACCTGAAGCAGGACCCACTCGAAGCACTCCGCCGCATCAGCGTCTTCCTGGGCCGTCCAGTGCCCACGACGGCGCTGCAGGCTGCGGTCACCGGCTCGGATCTCTCTGCCATGAAGCGGATGCAGGAGCAGGAGATTGCCGCGCGGACGCCGGGACGGTTCTACGAAGCCCGCCACGAAGGAGCGTACGCCAGGGGACTGCGTTTCGTGAGCCACGGTCGGGTCGGTGCCGGACTCCGACTCCCCCAGGGTGCACTGGAGCGCCTCGGCACGCTCTGGTCCGGGCCGATGGCGCGACTGGGCTACCGGATGGGGCCGGACGCCGTTGCGCCCCTGCCAGCGACGTTCGACCGCTCGCGTCCGCTCCAGCGCCCCTGGCCCTGAATGTCCGACCCGGAAACCGCGCCATCCTGGCCGCCCCTCATCCGATGCAGGGGCGCCGGCCGGTCAGCGCTGGCGCCGTCGCGCGAGTGCCGCCCCCAGTCCAAGCATCGCCAGCGGGATTCCCACCGGAGCCGGTAGGACGGCGCAGCCCTTGCCGTCGGATTCCTCGTCGTCCGACGTCTCCGAACCCTCTCCATCTCCGTCGAGGTCGTCCTCATCCGAGATGGTCTCGAAGTCTACGTACTCGGAGATCCAGTCGTAGAAGGCGTCGACGCGCGTGGCGCCAGATGCTCCGCCGACACACGGCGTGTTGCCCTGGTAGGCGAACACGAAGGAATTCACGCCCGCAAGCCGCAGTCCTCCGTCTTCATCCTCTCGCATGCCCGCGCCGCCAGAGTCGCCAGAGCAGAGGTTCTTTTCGGAGTCGTACGCGTAGATGAAGTCGCTGTCTGCATCGAAGTACGGGATCGCCGCGTACCGCTTCCGACCTGAGTCCTGCTCGTCGTCACCCGTGACGCCCCAGCCCACATAGTGCAGGTCCTCACCGCGCCAGTCATCGGATGGTTCTTCTTCGTTGAGTGGCACGGGGTCGATGTCGGGTAGCCCATCCTCCAGCTCCAGCAGCCCGATGTCCGCCCGGATCCGGCTCGTGTTCGTGCCCGAGTAGTCTGGGTGCTGGAACCAATCAACAGCCGTGTCGTAGTCCTCGATGCCGCTGTTCGAGAAGAGCGAGTCGCCGACGACGAACAGGATGTCCATTCCGTACCGGCTGTACTGGTCTGCGGCATCGAGGCAGTGCGCCGCCGTGAGCACCCATGTCTCATGGATCAGGGTGCCCGAGCAGAATGGCGCGCCCCCATATCGCTCCGAGTACCCCATGAGGGTCCCGACGGCGGGAAAGTCGTCTGTGGTCTCTCCATTGACGATGGGCGGCGGCGCGTGGGCGTGCGCAGCTACGGACAGGGCGAGGGCAGCGAACGTCGACATGGCTGGCTCCGGGGTCTCTTCCACCATAGCGGCGACCCGTGGGGCACGCTGTGGAGAGGATGTCAGCGTCTTTCCGACAGGCCCCTGCGGGACCGACCAGCGCAACGGTTCGGACGGGGCTACCCTCCCTCCATGCGCCACCCGCTTCTCCTGCTCGCGTCCTGCACGGTCAGCCAGGAGCAGGTCCGCGCCGAACGCGACGGCCATGCCCCAGAGACCGGACCTGCTGCGGACACCGCACTCGACACGGGCCCGCGTCCCCCGGACCCGGAGACACCGCCGACGGTCACTGGCGTCGTCGACGGCAGCGACCTTCAGACACTTCCGGCGGACCTCCGGCTCGCACTCGTCCCGGTCTACTTCGGCGAAGGACCCCGCATTGGCGACCCCGTCGCGACCACCGTACCCGACGCAACCGGGGCCTTCGCGCTGCAGGCACCCCGTACGCCGCCCGCGCTCTCGGACCAGTATCAGGTCGGCGCAGCCCTCCCGCTGGATGTCAGCGGCGCGACCTACGCCGTCCTGGCCTACGCTGCGTCCTCTCCCGATGCAGCCTGGGTGGCCGGGGATGCGCTCTACGGGATCTCGCTCTCTGCCCTCCTGGTGTGGCTCGACGACACGGCGCCCGCCCAGGGCTGGCCTGCGGGGTGGTCCATGGTCGACGCGGGACTCGCGGGGACCTACGGCAGCGGCCGCTGCCTGCTCGATACCGAAGTACCGCTGCAGTGGGCCATCCCGGATGGGTTTCCGGTCTTCTCGGAGGCGGGCACACCGCTTTCGCTCCCACCCATTGGCGCCCCACGGACGTTGGACCTGTCGGTTTCGGTGGCGGATGGGGTGGGCGGGCGCGTCACCGCGCTCGCGTATGCGGCGGTGTTCCAGGACACCCCGGGCCTCTCGACCGCCTTCGATGTGCCCATCGAGACTGCACGCTGGGCAGCCCGGCTCGACACGCGGCCCGAAGAGGGCACGCTGCTCAACCCGACGGCGCAGCTTCCCTACAGCCTCTTCGTGCCGCTCCGCTACCATGATGACGACGGCAGCGGCGGGTGGTCGGATGGCGACACTCCCGACGGCGCGACGGTCTGTGATTCCGACGAGGCGCGCATTCTGGTCCGGCACACGCCACCTCCCCGGAGCTGGGCGGGGATGAAACTGCTGGATTGCCAGGGCGGCCGGGGTGGCTGGAGCGCCGTCCGACGAACAGACACGGGAACGTGGTCGGCGCGCGTCGCGCCCGAGGCCATCGAGACACTTCACATGGACCCGACAGCCTGCTCCTGGTAGGCGGTCCCGTCGGAGGTTCCATGCTCCCATGCCAGCTCGACGCCACCCTGGTCACCCTCGAGACCCGCGTGCTTCGCTGCACGCCAGGTTGCGACACCACATACGCCGTGGTTCTCGAGGCCACGCCCTTCTACCCGGAGGGGGGAGGCCAGCCTGCGGACCAGGGATGGATTGGCGACGCCCGCGTGGTGGACGTGCAGATCGTCGATGGGGATGTCGTGCACACCACCCTGGCACCCGTGGATGGGTCGGTCCGGGCCCAGGTCGATGAAGCACGGCGGCGCGACCACATGCAGCAGCACACCGCCCAGCATCTGCTCACCGCTGTGATCGAAGACCAGCTGGGCGCGCCGACGATCGGATTTCATCTCGGCGACAACACCACGACCATCGACCTGGACCGGCCGCTGGATGCCGCACTCCTCAGCTCGGCCATCGACCGGGTCAACGCCGAGATCCGTGCCGCGCGAACCGTCCGGGCCGAGGTGGTCAGCCTGGACGAGTACGCCACACGAGATGTGCGCTCACGCGGCCTCCCCGAGGGCTTCACCGGCGACGTGCGTCTCGTCACCATCGAAGGGCTGGACCTGAACACCTGTGGCGGCACCCATGTCGCGACCACCGCTGAGCTGCAGCTCGTCCAGATCGTCCGGATCGAGCGCTACAAAGGGGGTACGCGGATCCATTTCCTCGCCGGCGATCGAGCGCTGCGCAGCCACAGGGCGGCGCTGGCGCGCGAGCAGGCGATGTCGAAAGCCCTTACTGCCGGCGCAGAGGAGCATGTCCCTGCGGTCCGGAAGCTTCTCGAGCAGGCCAAGGTCGGCGCGAAGGCCCGGCAGCGCCTGCTCCGCGAAGTCGGGGAGCTCCTCGGGGAGCGCATCGCACGGGAAGCCGGCGCAGGCGCCACCCACGTTCATCGCGATGATGCGGACCCGGGCATGCTCAAGGCCATCGCAGACGCCGCTCTGGCAGCGCGTCCCGATCTCCGGCTCCTCCTCACGGGCGGAGCGGCGGACGGCCCGGGGGTCTTTCTTGTCGCGGGTCCCGAAAAGGTCGTGGCGGAAGCGGGTCCGACGATCGCGACCTCCCTGCAGGGCCGCGGAGGCGGACGCGGCGGTCGATTCCAGGGCAAGGCCCAGGACCTGTCGGCGGCGCCGGCCGCGCTCGCGGCGCTTGGGACCTGACCATCGCCCCGGACCGGATGAACGAGCGGTCTCCTGTCTATTCGGTCTCGATACCCATCTCTTCGAGAATACCGGTCGCGCCTTCGACCTCATCCAGGGTCCACAGAAGGTAGCGCACATCCACGTGGATGCTGCGAGTCATGTCCTCGTTGAAGACCCAATCGGCGCTCATCGCTTCGTAGTTCCCATCGAAGATGAGCCCGACGAACCGTCCCTTCGCGTCGAGGGTGGCGCTGCCGGAGTTGCCGCCGGTGGTATCCAACGTAGTGAGGAAGTCGACCGGGACATCGCCCAGCTCCGCGTCCCGCCACCTGCTGTCGGACGAACCCCGGGCCGCTTCGAGAAACCGCAGCGGTGCGTTGAAAGGCGCGTCTCCGTTC
>JAYYRS010000074.1:0-2689 GCA_036126975.1 Myxococcota bacterium | reverse complement strand
CCACGCGGCCTCGGACGAGCCTTCCACGGAGTGGAGCTGTCGCCAGAGGGTGATCAGGTTGTGGACCTCGGCGGCCTGGTCCGCCAGCGGGTAGCCGGTCGCCTGGAGGTACAGCGCGCGGATTTGGGTCTCGAACGCCCGCTCATTGGCGGTCGGCGTGTCCTCTGCCGTGACGTAGCGCAGCATGAGCGCATCGGCCTCCCGGTCGGGGTCGAGGTCGTGACGGGCGACGTGCCATCCGGCGGACTGCGCGAGGCGTTCCTGGATGAAGACCGTTCCGACACCCGGCTCGTAGCTGCGATTGGTGACGGTGTCGCCATCGATACCGCCGAGCAGCACGGGCAGCCCCATGCCGTGCGACTCCAGCCCGGGCCGGCCGCCAAACTCCCAGGAGTAGCCCGTGATGTCTTCGATGACGGTATGGAGCTGGGATGGTGAGACCGTGCGGACCGTTGCGAGGCGCGCATCAAGCTCGGGGTCGTCGGCAGCCTTCGCCCGATATGCAGGGCTGAGGACGACGCTTCGCACCACGGAGCGGATGGAGCGTCCGCTTTCGAGGAAGGCGTCGCGATGGGCCTGGAAATCCGACCAGTCGCCGTCGGCGAGCGAGCGCTGGTTCAGGCCTTCCCAGGCCGTCTGCACTGCGCAGTCGATGAAGCGGGGGTCCTCGGCGATCAGCTCTGCCATCTCCCGGATGCTCGCGGTCGGCACGCCGTAGTACGCGGGTGAGCGGCCGGCGTATTCCATCCTGGCCTTCTCGTTCTCGGGCTTGTAGAGCGTCGGGTCCGACATCTCGTCGTCATACTCGAACCAACCGAAGAAGTGCGCCGAGAGAGGGTCGAGCGTGCTGTGGCAGCTCTGGCACGTGGCGTTCGTGGAGATCGCGGTTTCTGGGTCCACGGTGAGCTGATCAACGGCGGCACGGTTGAGCACGATGGGCCGGCTCAGGTAGTCATCGCACAGGAGCATCTTGCTGACGGCGTTCGCCCGATGCCGGTTGGCATTGCCGCCGGCTGACGGGTAGCGCAGCCATACGCTCGACATGGTGAGGATGCCCGCATGTTCGCGGCCATCGGTGTACTGGGCGGGCGCCCAGCCGCCCTCGTCGCCGGAGCGGTCGAGTTCCCACATGCCGGCGAGCAGCGGGTTGGCCATCGTGTAGTCTGCGAGGACGATCTCGCCGTAGGGCAGATCCTGTTCGACGATGTGCCTCACCAGCTGGAGGGTCTCTCCGGACATGGCTGCCGAGATGTCCCGCCCGGATGCGTTCGGGTAGGACTGGCCGTAGGTGCCGCCGGTGCTGGTGAGAAGCCGCTGGTTCCAGAGCTCGACCGCCCGGTCGAGAAACCGCGGGTCGGCGAGGTAGCGGTCGACGAAGCCCTCATACAGCTCAGGGTTGGACGCGATGGCCTGGAGCTCGGTCTCCGACGGATGGACGCCTCGCAGGTCGACGGACGCGCGGATGAGCTGTGCGCGGGGCGACATGAGGGTCATTCCGTCGACGACCTGCTCGGGCTCCTGGGCGCAGCTCACGGAGAGCAGCGCGGTGAGGCTGAGCGCGGCGCGAAGGTGCATGGGGGGCCTCCCGTTGGGTGCACCACAGGGGCACACGGGGTTGCGAAGAGGGCGGATCAGACCCTCCCAAGAAAGAGCGTAGCGAACCGGAACCAGCAGCACAAGCGGGTTCCGGCAGAAAAGCTCGAGAGTGGGCAGGGGCGCCGACCTGGGGTCAGTCCGCCGTATCCAGCGATCGGACCGTGAACACGAAGTCGTCGATGTCGGGAAGTGTCATGATTCCCCGGTCGAAGATCGCCGGAAAATCAGGGCAGATCGTACCGATCGGGCCTGCCTCCACGCCCCGCACGTAGACCGTTCCGCAGCCATCGCACGCGCTGTAGGTCGGGTCATACCAGACGTCGCCAGTGCCGTCCTCGGTCCCAGAGGGCATGAAAACGACGTCGATCCACCATGCGTTTTCATCGCGCAATCCGATCCATCCGCGGGGCTCGAGGGCGCAGTCATCAGGGCCTGCTGAGCCCTCGCTGAGCAGCTCCATGTCGATGGCGATGGAGTCGAACCGGCCCTGGATCCGATGCTCGAACAGGTAGACGTCTCCTCGGGCCTCGAGCCGTGGTGCGTCTCCGCCCGTTGCGTTCACGTATAGACCGGCGCGCCAGCCCCCGGGCGTGGACGACGCGATGGGGTCGAGCGCGTCGGTGCCCGTGACCGTTGCGTCGATGGTGCTGGAATAGGTCCACCGCTCGTAGTCCGGAGCGACGACCCGACTCAGGCTGTCGTTCGCCGTACCCCGGAACTGGAATCGGGTCTCCTGGGTGTCGCCGATGGTGCTCGAACCTGCCATCCTCCGGTTGCCCTGCTGGGTCTGGCCGGAGGAGGACGTGGGATCCCCGTCGATGGTCCCGCGTCCATCCCAGTACTGCATGCCGCGGTAGAACAGCCCGCCGGGCGTCGTGCAGTTGTCGTACCACATGGTCCCGTTGCCGCCGCCATCCGGCAGACCGAAGTCCTCCGTGAAGTCCTCCGGGGCTCCGACGTAGAAATCCGGACAGCCTTCGTGCCGCCGCTCCAGGGCACGCGAATGTCCAGACCAGGACACGCCTGCGCTGACGGTCGTGGCGACGTCGATGGCGTCGGTGAAAGCGGCCTCGAGGTCGATGCCTGTGAGGTC
>JAYYRS010000073.1:0-4881 GCA_036126975.1 Myxococcota bacterium | reverse complement strand
ACCGCGGGTGGAGTGGCATCCATCGAGGTCGCCCTCCCGCACGCTGACGACACACCTGTCGCGGGTGAGGCCTTTCCCGTTCGGCTCACCCTGCGGGACGAGCGCGGGAACCCGACCGACGGAGCCGTCGCGAGCGTCACGCTGGTGGAGAGGTGTGGTGACGCCGACACGCGCTTTCGGCGCTCCGTGGTGTTTGCAGACGAAATCGAGCTATCCGACGCCTATCTCACGGGGGCGACAGGGCCGGAGGGCTGTGCAGCAAATGGTCTGGAGGTGATTGGCCAGGCCGATGGTGCAGCGCTGCAGGGCTCCTCCCGCGACGTCATGGTCCAGCCCGGCCAGCCCGATGGACTCCGGCTGCAGGTCTTTCCGCCAGTCATTCAGGTTGGCGAGAGTCCCGTTTTGGTCGTGGTCGAGGCCGAAGACGCATGGGGCAACAAGACGACCTCTGTCGAAGGGTCGCTGCAGCTCGAGGATTCAGAGGGCGGCCTGGGTCTGGAAGCCGGAGCGTACGAATGCCAGTCCATGGTCGCAGGGGTCGCCACCTGCGAGGCATCACCCGTGCGCGCGGCAGATGCCGTCCTCGTGACCGCCACCATGGTGGACGGCCTCGCCGGCACGGCTCCGCCCCTGACCGTTCTCGCAGGTGCCGCAGACCGCCTCGACGTCGTCGTCAGTCCGCCAACCGTCGCGGCAGGCGACCTCTTCGACCTGCGCTTGCGCACCGTGGACGCGTGGGGCAATCCCGTCGGGATCGACCCCACGGGAACGGACGTGCCCGTGTTCGAGGATGGAGAGGCCTCCGTCAGCTGTGCATGGACGGGCAGCGAAGGTTCCGACGGCGAGGAAAGGTTTGCCTGTGCGGCCACCCACGCAGAGCCCACCAAGACGATCCACGTGGCGCTCCCGGCGGGTGCAACCGGCACCAGTCCGCCGTTCGAGGTCACGAACGGGCCCCTGGCCGACGCGACGCTCGACCTCGGCGGGGTGCGTGAACTCACTGCCGGCGACCCGCTCGACCTCTCCGTCCAGGCGCGCGACACGTGGGGCAATCCCTACATCGTGCAGACCGTCAGTTCCGTCGACATCTACGACAAGTCGGGGGAGGTCGTCGCGGAACCCGTCGCGCTTGACGGGGGCGGGGCGGGGACCTTGCGGCTTCGACCCACCGTCGCCTGGGCCTCCAACCAGCTCGACGCCTATGCCGGCACGGCCCTGCTCGGCCGCTCCTCCGCATTCGACGTGATCGCCGGTGCGGCGGTCGACCTGGGCGTCGAACTGCCGGCGACCTGGGCGGAAGTCGGTGAGCCCGTGCCGGTCAAGGTCATCGCTGAAGATGCCTACGGCAATCCGGTGCGAGGCTTCTCCGGCACTGTCGTTCTCCGCTCATCGCTCTCCGCCGCAGACGATGCCAGCGCATCCGTCTTCGACGAGGGCGTCGCGAACGCCGTCATGCAGTGGGAACGGGTCGCGCTGCAGGACACGATCCGCGCTGAAGGCGGCGGCCTATCGGGGGTCAGCGCTGGCGTGGATGCGGTGCAGCGATGCGAGGGGGGCGGGCCCACGGCCGAGCTGGAGATTGGGGGCGACCTGGACCACGTCACGTGCAGGGTCGGTGGCATCACGCCATTCACCAACCTCGACGCATCCGGCAGTACGCCGGGGAGTACCGCGCTGCTCGCGACCCACTTCGCGCCGAGTGCGGGTACCTGGCTCCGCGTCAGCGCGACCAGCACGAACGTGACGTGGGACTCCGTGGGCGCAAACGAGGTGCGCGCTGTCGTGGTCGATATCGCCGGCTGCTTTGACGACACGACCGCGAGGGCGTGGGTCGGGGACTCCGATGGCGAGCCCGTCGGACCGGTATCGCTCTCCCCAGCAAGCACGACCCTCGTCGCCGGGTCGACCACGCTGGGTTCGACGACGGTGGACATCAGTGCGACAGACTGCGCCGGGGACCCCGCGAGTGGCGGGACGCTCGCGGTCCGGGCGGACCTCGGTGCGCTGTCTTCCGGCTCGTCCATGCTCACCGCGACGGGGGCGGGGCTGGAACTCGCGCTCGACGCGAGCGGTCATGGTCAGGTCACGTGGTCGATGACGACGACCGCCCATGACGGCGTCGCCACACTGCACGCAGGCACGCCGGCCGGCTCTGCACACGGCACCACGACGGGATCCGTCAGCGGCGAGTTCGCCCCCCCGACCGTTGTCACCGCCGAACCTTCTGGGACCCGGTCCGGAACGTTCTCCGCCGTGCATCTCACCTTCTCCGAGGAGATGCTCGGGTCTTCCCTCACGACATCCACGGTCGCTCTCACCGCACCGGATGGGACCCTTGTCCCGGACCTGGCGCTGTCCATGGCGGACACCACGCTGACGATGACGCTCGATTCTCCGCAGGATGCAGGCAGCGGGGTCTGGTCCATCGGCGTTGGATCCGGCGCCCGAGACCTCGCGGGCAACCGACTCGATGGCGCGTGGACCGGAGGCAGCAGCGCATTCCTCCTGACGTTTGGCCTCGTACCCGACATCGCGCCTGACATGACCGATTGTGTCGCCGCGACGACCACGATCCGACCCGACGGCGATGATGGCAGCGGCGACGAATCGGACGACCTCGAGGTGGCCCTTCAGGCGACGGGGACGCCAGCGTGGTGGGAGATCCTGGTTCTGGACGACGACGACGGGCTGGTATTTGCGGAACGGGAGGCCGGGTCGGCTGCCGCGATGACCGTCTCCTGGAACGGGCGCGACCAGCGCGGGATGGTTGTAGAGGAGGGCCGATACAGCGTCCGCTTCACTCCGATGGACGCATCGTGGAACCCGGGCGACGGCTGCACCGTCCCTGTCACGGTCGCGCACCGGGTGGCGGCACCCCGTGGGGCGCCATGAGCAGTGATGACACCCGATGGCTGGAAACGGGCCGCCTCGCAGAGCTGGGGCTGCTCAGCAGCGAGCTCGTGCATGAGCTCCGGCAGCCGCTGTTCGCGGTCAAGGCGCTCGCCCAGATGATGAGCCGGGAACCCGGCGCCGACCAGCGGGTCGCAGTGCTTCTGGACCAGCTCGGGCACATGCAGCATGTCGTCGACCGAGGGGCGGCGACCGGCCGTCGGCCGGGTCGAGACACCCGTCCCGTCGCGCTGGCCCCCGCGGTCCGCGCCGGCGTCGAGCTGCTGCAGCCTCGGGCCCGCAGCACCGGCAAGCAGCTTGCCCTGCATGCGACAAGGGCGGACGTGGCCGTGCTCGGCGATCCAGTCTGGATTCAGCAGATCACGGTCAATCTCGTCTCGAATGCGCTGCATGCAGCTCGAAGCCAGGTGGAGGTCAGGATCGACGGGTCGGTGCTGCGAGTCGTTGACGACGGGCCCGGCATTCCCGATGCGGTCCGGGCTCGCATCTTCGATCCGTTCTTCAGCACGAAGCCAGCCGGAGAGGGGACCGGGCTCGGCCTCGCCATCACCGCGCACCTGGTTCGGAATGCAGGCGGTGACATTGCGTGCGGGCGGACGAGCGCGGGCACGTTCTTCGCGGTGACGTTCGCCACCGCGGACGCGGCGCCGTCTGCAGGCGCGGGGTAAGAGACCGCCCTCCGCGGGAGTACAATGTCGAGCGACACACCCACCGAAGCCCCAGTGCTGCACAAGGATGAGTCCCATCTCGATGGCCTCGGACAGCGGCTCATCGATGCCCTCGAGGCGAGACGGAAGGGAGACATCGACGCAGCGAGTGAGCTGCTGCGGAGCATCCTGAGCATCGAGCCGCGCCTCGCAGAGCCCCGGATCGAGCTGGCGAGCATGCTCCTGGAGGCTGAGCAGTTCGATGAGGCGGAGGCGGAAGCGCGGGAGGCCGCACGGCTGCTGGACCTGGGCGGCCAGTGGACCGAGGACGTCGACCCTGGCGTCCTGCGTTCGATGGCCTGGAACCTCCTCGCGGAAGCGCTCCGCCGGCAGGCAGACCAGGATGATGTCGTCTTCGGTGACCCGGACCGGTGGCAGTCCCTGATGGCAGAGTCACGGGAGGCGTTTGCGAAGGCGGCAAGCCTGGATCCGACCAACGAACATGCCAGCCACTGGGCGTTTGGGATGCGGTACGGGGCAGGGGAGGAGTAGGCGTCACCGCGCCTACCGCGGTGCCTTGAGGATCCCGGGGAACTGCACGCCGGCGCGAGGGTCCACGCCCATGTAGGGCGCCCGCGCCTGTCCGAGCTCTACCGTCCACGACATGTCGGGGAGATACACCCGGCCGTCCTTCGCCACCAGCTGGGCGGGAGGGTTCGGAAACGGTCCAGCGATGCGAAACGCCTGGACCACCGCATTGTCCAGCGGGTTCGATCCGGACTCGAGCGTCACGTCGAGGCTCTCCAGCGACCCGTTGCCGTCGAGTACTGCGACAACGACGGTCGTGTAGCTGGGTCGGGCGTACCGGATCGAGCTGGGCAGGTTGTCGAGGTTCTGCTTCCAGTAGAAGTTCACCAGACGGCGGATCCGGTTCAGGTAGGTGGCGCCGATGAGCTTGCGGGTGTTCAGGTTCAAGGAGCGGCCGATTTTCTCGTCGAGCAGGTCGTTGTTCGGAGCGCCCGCGACGGACTGCGAGGACGTCGAGGCCGGCATCGGCTTCTGCAGGCCATCGCGGTTGGTCAGCGTGTAGGGGGAGGGGACCGAGGCGAGGCGACCATCTCGGTCCGGCTCGAAGCGGTCGTTGCCGACCTGGGCGCCCGTGGAGGGCTCGGTGATGTTGAGGTCCATCAGCTCTTCAAACTGCAGTTTGTCGTCTTCGCTGAACTCGGGGCTGAGCACCTCCGGGTTGACGCGAAATCGCCGGGTCTTCGTCTCGTCTTCGACCTTCTGGTCATGCTCCGCGAGGTATTCGCTGTCATCGGGT
>JAYYRS010000072.1:0-7038 GCA_036126975.1 Myxococcota bacterium | reverse complement strand
GGCAGCGCGGCCAGCAGGCCCGGGCCGCTGTCCTCGCGTCGACCCAGCGACGCAGGCACGAGCGCACCGATCAGGAACGCGGAGAGCAGGCCCGGTGCGAGATTCAGCCAGAAGACGGCACGCCAGGAGAACGCCTCCGTCAGCCAGCCGCCCACTGCGGGTCCGAGGAGCGAGCTGAGTCCCCAGATCAGGCTGAACCATCCCTGCATCCTCGTTCGCTCCTCGACCGGGTACAGGTCGCCGAAGATGGTCTGCGTGACGGGGAGGATGGCGCCGGCCCCGAGGCCCTGGAGGAGGCGGCCCGCGACGACCACCGCCATGGAATCCGCCATCGCCGAGACCAGCGAGCCTGCCAGGAACAGGGTGACGCCCAGCAGATAGGCCGCCCGGCGACCCCGCCGGTCCGCGAGCACGCCGTAGAGCGGCATCGTGAGGGTCTGCGCACCGATGTAGGCGGTGAACACCCAGGGGTAGAGCCCCGCTCCACCGAACTCACCGACGACCGCAGGCATCGCGGGCCCGACAACCATGGCCTCGAGGCTCGCGAGCGACGTCCCGACCAGCAATGCCAGCGTGATCAGGCGACGCGCAGCGGGGGAGACGGCAGACACCCCTGGCTCCTACCGCGCCTCGGACCAACGGGCGCGCGGCAGGCATGCCCGCACTACCGGAGCCCGGCTCGGACGACCCGCTTCAACCACAGGTCCCGGCCGTCCCGGATCTCGGGGTCGACACTGCGGATTGGCGCTAGCCGATCAATGAAGGCACCCTCGAGCGAGCGGCCCCCCATCGACTCATGCAGCGTCATCGCCTGCAGCGCGTAGCGGAGGATCTGCACCGGCTCGACCCGGGACGGCTCGTCGAAGAACCATCCGCAGCTGGTGAACATCATGAGCGCGTGGCGCTGCATCTCGAGCAGCGTCCGAAGATCTCGCGCCCCGCGGTCCTAACTCCAATCCGCCGGCAGCGGATCGTTCGGATGGCGCGTTCCAGATTCTTCACCCAGCAGATGGAAGATGTACGCGTCCCGCATCGTCCACAGATCCACGCCGAGCCGATCGGCTTCCACCTCGGAAAATGCAACCAGCTCGTCCCGCAACCAGTCGAGGGCGTCCCGGAGGTGCACTCGCCACTCCTGCTGCATCTCCAGGTTCGGATCCATGTGGCAGCCACAGTTCCGCGACCAGCGACCCACCCCATGGGCACAGGACCATGAACTCCGCTCCACGATGCGCGCCGACCAGAGCACCGAGGCCCGGGCGAGCTCCGCCGCGTAGTTGGTCAGGACGACGCCGTCGTCCTGCTCCAGCGTCCGAATGCAGTAGGCGAGGGCCATCTCCCCATACCGATGGTGGTGCCCGTAGCTCTCTCCGTCCGTCGCGAAATGCACCAGTGGCCCGGGCTCATCAACGAGTCGACGCGCCATCTGCTCGCCATTGTCCAGCCACCCCGAGAAGGCCACACCACTGGCAGGCGTAGGCGCGTAGAAGAACGCTGCGATGCTCTGTCCGCTCGGCAGCTCGACCCGGTAGGGCCGCGTCGGGTCCAGGCTCCGTTCATGCACCTCGGTCCAGGAGGCGTCCGGTTCCGGCCCCCGAACGGCTGCGGCTTGCCGAGGCGCCAGGATGACGAACTTGATGCCTTCGCTGGCGAGGATCTCAAGCGTCGGGGTGTCCACCGCCGTCTCCGGGAGCCACATCCCCTCCGGCGCGCGGCCAAACCGATGCGCAAAGTCGGCCGCACCCCACCGGACCTCCGTTCGCTTGTCGCGATCACTGGCCAGCGGAAGGATGAGGTGATGGTAGGCCTGCGCGACCGCGTTTCCGTGCCCGAGCCGGCGGCTGCTCGCCTGGTCTGCCTCCACCAGTGCTTCCACCACATCCGGGGCATGCTCGGTCATCCAACGCAGCAGCGTGGGCCCGAAGTTGAAGCTGATGTGGTCATAGGTCCGGATCCGGGAGCCGACCCCGCCATCCGCATCCATCACGGCAGCCGCGACGTTGGCCCGGTAGCACTCCGCATTGATGCGGTGGTTCCAATCCGGAAACGGGGATGCAGAGGGCTGCGGAATGATCTCGCCCGTCCAGGGATCCTCGCGCGGCGGCTGGTAGAAATGCCCGTGAATACAGACCCTGTGCACATTCACCTCGAATATGTTCCAGTTGGAGACGTGGACCGTAGCACGGCGGACCGCCCCATTCCCTGCCCGACGTCTGCGCACACCAGACCGCTGCTTCTCCGGCAGGGGAGCCACGCGCCCGGATCGTCGCTCCCGCCGGTCCGCATCCATCGACGCAGCCGTTCTCCCAGCCTTCCAGACCGGCCGGTGCTGCCAGCGTCGCAAAAGCGACACTCGTCTTTGAGTTGACACTTCGAGCGGGGTCGATACCGGGGCACCCCGGAGGCCGACCCAATGGCGCAGCCCAAGCTCATCCACCGCCGCAGCACCGACTCCACCGCCCTGCCGTCCGCGACCGCCTGGGCCGTGTCCGCGCTGCAGCAAGCGATGCTCGCGCTGGTCCGCGCCCACGGCGAGTCACGCGTCACAGCGCTGCTGTCGGAGGGCCCTGCCCCTGCCGGCCCCACTGCCTGGTCGAAGGCGCTCCATCGTTCGCTCATCGGGCTGCCTGAACCCGCCGCACCGGCTGCCCTGGTCCTCGCCGCCCAGGCGCGGAATCCAGCGCTCGTCCCCTACGCCACGACCCTCGCGCCCCCCGGACTCGATGTCGCCCTCGACGCGCTGCTGGGACGGGCGCTCGGAGACGGTGGACCGCCGGGCGCCGGGCCGTCGCTTGGCACACGGCTTCTCGCGCCCTGCCGCGCCCATCCAGACGATCTCATGGCCCAGATCGCATTCGTCCTTCGACACTGGGGCCACCTCCTCCCAGCCGCGATCCTGGAGGCCCTCCAGCGCGCCGAGGACGTGCACCGGGAGGAGACGCGATTCCGCGGAGGTCCGGGGTTTGGCCCTGGGCCGGTGGAGGTCGCTGATTTCAGCGGCGGGGGACCGCCATCCGGTCCGGAAGGATTGAGCGGCGATGACGACGCGGTTCGCTTCAGCCAGGACCACGACTGGATGAAGCGGCTCGTGATGATGGCGAAGCACACGTACGTGTGGCTGGACCAGCTGAGCCGGCGGAATGGACGGGAGATCCGCACGCTCGATGCCATTCCCGACGAGGCGCTTGCGGACCTGGCAGAGGCAGGCGTGACCGGACTGTGGCTGATCGGCGTATGGGAACGCTCCGCAGCCAGCCGTGACATCAAGCATCGGATGGGGAACCCCGATGCGCTGGCGAGTGCGTACTCGGTCTGGGACTATGTCGTAGCAGAGGCACTCGGCGGGGAGCCCGCGCTTGAGGTCCTCAAGGCACGCGCGGCGCGGTACGGCATCCGGATCGGTGCGGACATGGTGCCCAACCACACCGCCATCGACGGACGCTGGGTCGTGGAACATCCCGACCGGTTCGTACAGCTTCCGACGCCGCCCTTCGGGAACTACACCTTCGGCGGGCCGGACCTGTCATCCGACGGCCGGATGCGTGTGTCGCTGGAGGACGGCTACTGGAATCAGTCCGATGCTGCGGTGGTCTTTCGCCACGAGGAGACCGCGACCGGCCGGGTCCGGTTCATCTACCACGGCAACGATGGCACCGTGATGCCGTGGAATGACACGGCGCAGCTTGACTTCACGCGTGCCGACACCCGGGAAGCCGTCATCCAGACCCTGGTCGCCGTGGCCCGGCGCTTCCCGATCCTGCGGCTCGATGCCGCCATGACACTCGCCCGCCGGCATGTCCAGCGGCTGTGGTACCCCCCGCCCGGGGAGGGCGGCGCAATCCCCAGCCGGGCTGCCCATGGCCTCAGCGCTGCCGAGTTCGCTGCGCGCATGCCGAGGGAATTCTGGGTCGAGGTCGTGGAGCGGGTGGCAGAGGCGGCTCCCGACACACTGCTTCTGGCGGAAGCCTTCTGGATGATGGAGGAGTACTTCGTCCGCTCCCTGGGCATGCATCGGGTCTACCACTCCGCCTTCATGCACATGCTGCGCGACGGCGACAACGCGGGATTCCGGCGCATCCTCCGTGACATGCTGGCGTACTCGCCAGCCGTGCTCGAACGCTATGCGAACTTCCTGTCCAACCCCGACGAAGAGACCGCTGCGGAGCAGTTCGGCACCATGGAAGGCTACTTCACGGCCGCTACCCTGCAGGCCACGCTGCCCGGACTTCCGATGCTCGGCCACGGCCAGCTGGAAGGCAGCCGTGAAAAGTACGGCATGGAGGCTGCCCGGGCGCGCGAAGACGAAGTCATCGACGAGGCGCTGCTCTCGCATCACGAGGCCACGATCTTTCCACTGCTCCGCGAGCGGGAGCGGTTCGCCAGCACGGGGCACTTCCACCTCTTCGATCACGTCGCGCACGACGGAAGCGTCAACGAAGACGTCTACGCCTTCTGCAACCGGGCGCCGGACGGGCGGCGCAGCCTCGTCCTCATCAATCATGGCGCCAGGGCTGCAGGCGGCGGCATCTCCATGGCGACCCCGCGCAACGAGGGCAGCATCGAGTGCCCAAACCTCGTGACGCGCACCCTGGCGCAGGCGCTGGGAATCCGCGGTGATGATGGCGTCTTCTACGCCATCCGGGAGCAGCGGAGTGGTCTGTGGCGGCTCGCACGCGGTGCCGACCTCTGGGAACGGGGATTCATTTTCGACCTCGGCCCCCATGAGACCCGGGTCTTCACCGCATTCGATGAGCGAATCGATCACGATGGCCGGCTCGCCGAGCTCCACGCTTCTCTCGATGGACGAGCGGTCGAGCGCCTCGACACCCCGACCCGACCCGATACCGGCCTCCCGGTTCGTCCCGTCGACCCACGACGTGCTGTTCCCGGGGGACTCGCGCCCGCCCTGCCGCCCCGTGGCGCTGGGATCCTGTTGCATCCCTCTTCTCTCCCGGGACCGGAAGGAATCGGCACGATCGGGCAGTCCGCGCGGGACCTCGTTGGCTGGCTGGCCAGCGCCGGCCTCCGCTATTGGCAGGTGCTCCCGCTCTGCGAAGGCGGCCCGGGGGACTCGCCCTACTCGAGCCCGGCCAGCCTGATCGGCAGCCCGTGGCTGATCGACCTCACGGACCTTCACGATGACGGGTTGCTGACCGGGGACGAACTCGTGCTTGGCCTCGACCCGGCCGATGGAAACGTGGATTTCCCACGCGCACGAGAACGAAAGGCGCCCCTCCTCCGCGCCGCCGCGAGGCGACTGCTCGAAACGCCGACGCATCCGCTCTTCGATGCGTGGCGTGCATGGCGCGATGCCCACCCCTGGATCCACGAAGCTGCCCTCTTCGGAGAGCTTCGGACGGAGATGGATGGCGAGCCATGGTGGCGCTGGCCCGCTGCACTGCGCGACCGGGACGAGACCGCATTGGCCCAGGCCCGTCAGACCCACGCCGACGCGATCGCAGAGCGAGAGGTCCTCGCGTTCCTCTTCGATCACCAGTGGTCCAGGCTCCAGGAGGCGGCGTCATCATCCGGCGTGCTCGTCGTGGGTGACCTGCCGATCTACGTGTCGCGAGACAGTGCAGACGCATGGGTCGACCGCGACCTGTTCGAGTTCGACGCGGAGGGACGACCTGCGCGGGTCGCAGGCGTACCGCCCGACGACTTCAGCGAGACCGGACAGCTCTGGGGCAATCCGCTCTACGACTGGGAGCGCATGGCCGCCGACGGGTACCGATGGTGGGTCCGTCGGATCCAGCGCTGTCTGACATGGACCCCGGTCCTGCGGATCGACCACTTCCGGGGATTCGCCGCATACTGGGCCGTGCCCGCAGACGCCGAGACCGCTCTCAGTGGGCAGTGGGTAGAGGGCCCGGGGCTCGCCCTCTTCCGCACCTTGCGCGACGCGCTGGGCGGACAGTGGCTTCTTGCGGAGGACCTCGGGGAGATCGATGCACCGGTGCATCAGCTCCGTGCACAGGCAGGGCTGCTGTGCACGCGAGTGCTGCAGTTCGGTTTCGGCGGAGACCCGAACAATCTCCACCTTCCGGACAACGTCCCATCCGACGCGGTGATGTACACGGGCACCCACGACAACGACACGACGGCCGGCTGGTGGTCGCAGGCAGAGCCCCACGTGCAGGCCCATGTACATGACGTCCTTGGCGACCGGATCGACGTTGGAGTCATGGTTCGGGCCGCGCTGGGTTCCGCAGCACGGATGGTGGTGCTTCCCATGCAAGACGCCCTCGCACTCGGATCGGAGGCCCGGATGAATGTGCCCGGCGTGGGGGAAGGCAACTGGACGTGGCGCATGGCACCCGGCATGCTCGACGCCCGTCGGGCCGCCGCGCTTCGCGCCTGGGTCGAGGAATCCGGCCGCCTGCCGAGCTGAACCCCGGCGCTCCTGCCGGACCTCGCTGGCGGAGTCCGGTCCGGACGATGCGGGGGGCGGCCACCAGATGGGGAACCTGTCCCGGCCTTGCCCGGGCCCATCCGCTCGCTTTAGGGTCGGGGGCCGCCACCGAGAGGCACCCCTTGACCAGCTTCCCCGAAGATGCCGCACTGGACGTGCCCGCGTACGCTGCCTTCCTGCCGGCTCCCCTGCGCGCTGCACTGGTCGAAGCCGCTGCGCCCGTACCCGCCCACCCCGGGCTCCGGGTCGCGCGCGGGCTGCGAGACCGATTCGAAGATGTGGAGACGGACGCGGCGCTCGGCGTGGTCATCGCGGTCTACAAGCAGGTGCGGGAATCGCTCGCCGGAATCCTCGCGCAGCGGACCGTGGACCGGGCCTTTCTCGACGCCGCCACGCAGGCTCTCCAGGAAGCGAACGCGGGACGCTCGGTCGCAGACGTCGCCTATGCGAGCGCAGTGGGGATGCAGGACGACGCTGGACGAATCGTCGTGGGGCCACGTCCCGGGCCGGCTGTCGTCATTCCACCCGTGCACATTCCGACCTTCCTGCGAGGCGAGCAGATCACGCTCTTCGGCCCACCCGACACACCACGGATGAGCATCAATGCAATGAACGCGGTGCATCGC